>JAKSSE010000037.1 GCA_024403255.1 Lachnospiraceae bacterium | reverse complement strand
AAATCCACCCAGCCATCAAAACCATCAAGTCTTCCTGCCTCTGTGTACTGCCAGATTTCAAATCTGTATGGTGACTGTGGAAGTTTTTCATAGTCCGCATACCAGAATGGGTAATCATTTAACTCGCTCATGATAAGATCGTAAGCTTCCCATTTCATATTTGCATATATCATTGGCTTATAGCCTGCTTCTTTTACCCTCTCACAAAAGGCGATACAGTTCTTTGTGAACTGTTCACTTGTCACATCATCAGTTCTGGCCTCATCATGAAGGATATGCTCTGGATCAAAAACGATAGGCATCCCAAGCTCTATGCCATTTAGTTTTCCCAAAACGTAGTCAGCTTCTTCTATAGCTTCCTCTTCACTGATTGCCTGGGAGAAAAAGTAAACACCAACATCAATTCCCGCGTCTTTTGCACCTTCTATATTTTTCAAAGCCATCGCATCTTCATTTATGGCTCCACTTTTACCGTATCCTCTATAGCCTATTCTTGTTATTGCAAACTCGACTCCGTCTTCCTTTGCTTTTTCCCAATTGATATTCCCCAAATACTTGGAAACATCGACGCCAAACCTTGATGTGTAGTTCTCGTCTTCATAAGAAATAATGCCTTTATATCCAAGTGGAAGCCCATTGGCATTTATCTCCATCGGCTTATCAAAAACAAGTTCCTTTCCCTTGGCATCTGTTGTTATAAATGAAAAGCAGTCATTGTTGTATGGATTTGAAGCGGCATCTTCATCAATAATCATTTCATAGTCTTCCTGTCTGACATCTATAAAATGATATTTTTTGGCTTCTTCCGCCTCTAATTCTGCTTTCTCTTTTTCTTCCTCTTCTCTTTTTATTCTTAGTTTTTCTTCCTCTTCTTTTATCAGCGACATAGCTTTTTCCGGCAAAGACTCCGTGACAAACTCGTATGTTATTACACTATCAGAATCTATTTTCTCTTCACTTTTTTCACATCCGGAAAATATCATTAAAAAGCCAAAAAAAAGCGCAAAGACACCTAGTTGGCGCGCACACCAACTAATCATCTTGCCTCTATTTTCTTGTCTCTCAATCATTATTTTCAATTGTCAAAGTATCCTTCTAAATAAATTCCGTCTTCTTTATATTCCTCTGATACAACTTCATACTTTTTCTTAAGCTCATACACTTTAGAAGTTTCTGTAAACGGAATGCAGATAGTCTTTAAGGTTTTTCCACCTCTTAAAAACTCCAAAAGTGCTTCTTTGAAACTATCAAGTCCCAACCCAGTTTTGGCCGAAACTCTTATCGTCTTATCTGCCTTTGGATCTTTTAGAATTTCTTCGTGTTCTAATACATCATACTTATTAAAAAGCGTTATAACGGGTTTATTTTCAACTTTCAGTGAACGTAGAGTTTTATACACAACACTCATTTTGTCGTCATATTCGCCGTCAGAGGCATCCACAACGTGTATTATGACATCCGCATAGACTGCTTCTTCCAAAGTTGATTTAAACGCATCTACAAGGTGATGTGGTAGCTTACTGATAAAACCTACCGTATCAGTCAAAAGAATATCCTGACCATTACCTAAATCAAGCACTCTTGTCGTTGGATCAAGTGTTGCAAAAAGCATATCTTCCGAAAGAATTCCTGCATCAGTAAGCGCATTCAGGAGCGTAGATTTACCAGCATTTGTATAGCCTACAATTGCTGCAACCTTTTTCCCGTTACGTTCCCTTGACTTTCGCGCAGTCTCTCTGTGCTTTACTACTTCCTCTATATCTTTTTTAAGAAGACTTATTCTGTCGTGAATACGTCTTCTGTCAATTTCCAGTTTCTTTTCACCAGGACCTCTTGTTCCTATTCCACCACCGGTTCTACTCATCTGTTTGCCAAGACCAATAAGTTTAGCTGCACGGTACTGCATTTGAGCAAGCTCAACCTGGATTTTACCTTCATGAGTCGAAGCTCTCTGAGCAAAAATATCGAGAATGACCATTGTCCTGTCCATGACCTTAACTCCAAGAAAATCATTAAGATTTCTCATCTGAACAGGGCTAAGCTCATCGTCACAGCAAATAGCGTCAGCCTCATAGTCCTCTATAGCCCATAATATATCTTCTATCTTACCGGAGCCCACGTAAGTCTTATTATTGAATCTGTCAAGATTCTGAGTTACTCTGCCCACAGCTTCACCACCAGCAGTTTTTACAAGTTCTGCCAGTTCATCAAGACTTTTATTTATGTCAGTATCATCCGTCGAAACGCCAACTAATACTACTTTCTCTTTCTTTTCTTCTGTCTCAATCATGTATTTATTATTCATCAATAAAGGCATGGACAGTTTTTAGCTCATCCATGCCTATCATTATATTAGAAAATCAGTATTTTGAAATTAGATTTCCTCGTTGCCCTTAGCTTTCTCAAACTCATCAAGAACTTCCTGTTCAGGAGCTTTAGTAAGAAGACTTACAACCACCTCGAGTACAAGCGCTACGATGAATGCTGGTAAAAGCTCATAGATATTCCATGCTCCGCCCATAGGACGTACACCAAACTTCCAAACGAATACCATGATACCACCTGCAAGCATACCTGCGATTGCTCCGTATTTGTTTGATCTCTTCCAGAAGAGTGCACAAAGCATAACTGGACCAAATGCAGCACCAAAACCTGCCCATGCAAAAGATACAATCTGGAATACAGAGCTGTCTGGATTCTTTGCTAAAAATACACCGATGATTGCAATAACAATAACGGTAAGTCTTGCTGCAACAAGCTTCTGCTTGTCGTCCATCTTAATTCCGAAGCCATCAACTAAGATGTTCTGTGAAACTGATGAAGAAGCTGCAAGAAGCTGTGAGTCTGAGGTTGACATTGTGCAAGCCAAAATACCTGCAAGGATTACACCTGCTACAAGCGCTGGAAAAGCTCCGTAACTTGCCATGAAGTTTGAGATTGCAATAATAGCTGTTTCACCTTCTGATGAAGTTTCAAATGTTGCAATAACGCCTGCTTTACTCATTGAGTAAGCAATAATACCAATGAAAATAGCAACGGTCATTGAAATACAAACCCAAACAGTTGCAATTCTACGGCTTCTTGGGATGTCTGCAGGATTTTTGATTGCCATGAATCTAAGAAGAATATGTGGCATACCAAAGTATCCAAGACCCCATGCCATAGTTGACACGATTGTTAAAAATCCATAAGGTGAAGCCTCACCAGTTGCTGTATTTCCCATCTGTACCATTGAAAGATATCCTGGGATTGCTTTAGCATTCTCAACTACTGCACCAACGCCACCTGCATGATGAGTTCCAAAGAAAAGAACTACTACAAGTGCGATAGTCATTACAATACTCTGGATAAGGTCAGTTGTTGATGCTGCCAAAAATCCTCCAAGCATTGTGTAAATGATAATAACTGCTGCCGAGATAAGCATTGCTGCCATATAATTCATTCCAAAAAGACTTGAGAATAACTTTCCACATGCTGCGAAACCTGATGCGGTATATGGCACGAAGAAAACCAAAATTACAAGTGCTGCGATAATAAGAAGGATGTTCTTATTTTCACGATATCTGTTCTTGAAGAACTCTGGAATTGTAATTGAATTTCCTGCAATAACTGAATAACGGCGAAGACGTCTTGCAACGATAAGCCAGTTAAGATATGTTCCTACTGCAAGTCCAATTGCTGTCCATCCTGCATCTGCGATACCTGAGATGTATGCTACGCCAGGAAGTCCCATAAGTAGCCATGAAGACATATCAGATGCCTCTGCACTCATTGCAGTAACGATAGGTCCAAGCTGTCTTCCTCCTAAATAAAAGTCATCAGCATTCTGATTCTTTTTTGAAAAGCTGATACCTACTGCAACGATTACAGCCATATAAGCGACAATCGCGATTGCAATACAAATTGTTGAAACCATGTTTTTTTCCTTTCTATCTTGCTATCTCTGTGAAAAGAGAAGTTTTGGTAGTAAGTACTCTACCTATAACAATTGCCAAAACTGATTTTGCAATTCCTGAAGGAATAAATGGTGTTACACACCAAGCCAAAGCCTCTGCTAAAGTAACAGCGCCATTATTCATTCCGTAAACTACAATAAACCAAGCTGTGCCAAATGCATAAAGCACTACTGTGCCTAACACCATAGATAAAATAATGGTCCAAAGCTTAACTCCAAGAAGTTTTGTAACACCCCAGTAGATAAGACCCATTGCTAAAAAGCCAATAAGATATCCGCCTGTAGGTCCAAATAAAACTCCAGGACCGCCTGAGAAACCAGCAAATACAGGAACGCCAATAAGTCCAACTAAAAGATAAACTAAAGTAGCAAGTGTTCCCTTTTTACCTCCAAGTAAGATAAGCGCAAGATTAACCGCAAAAGTCTGAAGTGTGAAAGGTACGGTTGCTGGAATACTAATCCATGAGCAAACTGCCATAAGTGCAACACATACACCTATATACACAATACTTAAAGTTCTTTGCATGCTTGTTTCATTATTCTCTTTCATTTTTTCTCTCCCTTTTTCTATGAAATTACTGCCTTTTTCATGGCTTCAACATAATCGCCTATATAAGGCACAACATCTTTTCCATACTGCGCTACCATTTTAACAATAGCAGAGCCAACGATTGCTCCATCTGAAAGAGCCGCCATATTTTTAGCCTGCTCTGGAGTTGAAATACCAAATCCTACTGCCACAGGCACATTGCTGGCTTCCCTGCAAAGCTCTACCATACCGCCAATATCTGAAGTAATTTCAGAACGAACTCCAGTTACGCCAAGCGAAGAAACACAGTAAATATATCCTTCAGCTTCTTTTGCAATCATAGTAATTCGCTCTTTAGATGTTGGAGCGATGAGACTGATCATATCAATGTTATGTGCCTTGCAGACATCTTTTATTTCACCTTTTTCCTCGTATGGAAGATCTGGAATTATAAGACCATCGATACCACACTCATTACATCTATTCATGAACTTTTCTTTTCCATAAGTATGAATAGGATTGATATAGGTAAGATATACGATAGGAACCTTCACGGTCTTTCTTAAATCTTTGACCATATCAAAAAGTTTGTCGATAGTACATCCTGCTGCAAGAGCTCTCTCATTTGCTTCCTGAATGACAGGGCCTTCAGCTATTGGATCTGAAAATGGAATTCCAAGCTCAATAATATCAGCGCCTCTTTTTTCCATCTCAATAACAATCTCTTTAGTAACGTCAAGGGTTGGATCTCCAGCTGTCACAAAAGGAATAAACGCCTTGCCGTTTTTAAATGCATCACTAACTCTACTCATAAAGCTCTACTCCTCTATAACGTGCAATAGCTGCAACATCCTTATCTCCACGACCTGAAATATTTATAACAACAATGTCATCCTTACTCATGGTAGGAATAACTTTTCTGGCATGAGCAACTGCATGTGCACTTTCAACAGCAGGGATAATACCTTCAACTCTCGAAAGATACTCAAACGCAGAAACTGCCTCCTGATCTGTTACAGGAACATACTCTGCACGACCAATCTCGTTAAGATGTGCATGCTCTGGTCCAATACCTGGGTAATCAAGTCCTGCTGAAATAGAATAAACAGGAGCAATCTGTCCGTCTGAATCCTGACAGAAAATTGACTTCATTCCGTGGAAAATACCAACGCTTCCGTTTGCTATGGTTGCAGCATTCTTTGGATTATCTACGCCAAGACCTGCTGCCTCACATCCTATCAATTTAACTTCCTTATCATCGATGAAGTTATAGAACGCACCGATAGCATTTGAGCCACCACCTACGCAGGCAATAACTGCTGAAGGAAGTCTGCCTTCTTTTTCCATAAGCTGTTCTTTAATTTCCTTACTAATAACACTCTGGAAATCTCTAACAATCATAGGGAATGGATGTGGTCCCATTACTGAACCTAAAACATAAAGAGTATCATCAACTCTTCTTGTCCACTCTCTCATACACTCATTTACTGCATCCTTAAGAGTCTGGGTTCCCGATGTAACAGGATGTACCTTAGCGCCAAGAAGCTCCATTCTAAATACATTAAGTGCCTGACGCTCACAGTCTTCTTTTCCCATGAAAATTTCGCATTCCATGCCCATGTAAGCTGCAGCAGTTGCTGTTGCAACACCATGCTGACCTGCACCTGTTTCTGCAATTACTCTGGTTTTCCCCATCTTTTTAGCAAGAAGGCACTGACCGATTGCGTTATTAATTTTGTGTGATCCTGTGTGATTTAAGTCTTCCCTTTTAAGATAAACTTTTGCACCGCCAAGATCCTTTGTCATGTTTTCCGCATAATACAGTAAAGAAGGACGACCTGAATACTGTGCAAAAAGTTCAGCTAACTCCTTCTGAAATTCTGGATCATTTTTATACTTTTCATATGCAGCCTCCACTTCATGGACTGCTGTCATCAAGGTCTCTGGTACGTACTGTCCGCCGTACTGTCCGTAACGACCATTACTCATAACAACCTCTCACTTTCTGGACAAACTCTATAATTTTTTCTTTGTCCTTATATCCATCTGTCTCCACACCACTGCTAACATCGATGCAATACGGATGGTTTTGTTTTATAATTTCCTCGACATTAGATGCATCAATTCCACCGGCAATTACTGCTCTTCTAAAGTCGCCTGGAATCATACTTGCATCAAAACTTTTACCAGTTCCGCCGTAAGTGCCTTCAACAAAAGTATCAAGCAACACAAGTTCAGCAGATGAATGAAGAGCATCCTTTAAATCAGATTCCTCTTTTATTCGGAATGCTTTGATAATAGGAACATCAATGTGATTTCTTAATGCTTCTATGTAGTCCTCTGTCTCATCTCCATGGAGCTGAACAACATCAATAATTCCTTTTTTGCAAAGACTTGCTACATGTGAAATAGGCTCGTTAACAAAAACACCTACTGCCTTTATCCCACTCATAAGCCTTGCCCTAAGAACTTCAGCTGTCCTGTCGTCAATCTGTCTTTTACTTTTTGCAAAAACAAACCCTATATAATCAGGTTTAACTGCATTTACAAAATCAATATCTTCAAGTCTTCGAAGTCCACAGATTTTAACTCGGGTTCCATCTAAAATGCCAAGCATCTTCGTCTTTTCTGGCGAACGCATGAATGTTTCGCCGATAAGTGCGCCATTTACTTTGGCTTCCTTTAAAGCCTTGATATCTGAGGCAGTCTTTATTCCACTTTCAGCAATAAATGTAATCTCTGGTGGAACAAGATTTCTCAATCTCATGGAATTACCAATATCAACCGTGAAATCTTTTAAGTTTCTATTGTTTACTCCAATGAGTGTTGCACCGGCTTTTAGCGCTCTTTGAACTTCTTCTTCATCATGAGTTTCAACAAGAGCTGACAATCCTAAGTCCTTAGCTATCTTTGAGTAGTTCTCAAGCTGCTCATCTGTAAGTATCGAGCAAATAAGAAGAACCGCATCTGCTCCAATTACCTTTGCCTGATAAATCATGTACTCATCAACAACAAAGTCTTTGCGAATAACAGGTATGTTGACTCTTCTTTTTATTTCCGTAAGGTACTCATCTTTGCCCTGGAAAAAGTAAGGTTCTGTAAGACATGAAATACAGGCAGCCCCAGCTCTTTCATAGTCGCAGGCGATATCAGCATACGGAAAATCTTCTGCGATAACACCCTTTGATGGGGAAGCCTTTTTTACCTCACAGATAAAGCCAAATTGTCTTTCCTTAATGGCATTTTCAAATGCAAACGCCGGAAGTTTGGACTTTGTCATGTAAGCTTTTTGTCTCATGACCTCAAGACTTACTTTTTCTTTATCTTCGGCAACTCTTACAAGAGTTTTTTCAACTATATCATCAAGTATCATAATTATTTATTGGTTGCTGCCACGAACTCTTCAAGCTTAGCCTTTGCCTTACCTGAATCAATTACGTCCTGTGCCTTCTTAATAGCCTCTGCCATTGAAGTACCTTCCTCAATCATGTAAATACATGCTGCTGAGTTAAGTACAACTGCATCTCTCTTTGGTCCTTTTACGCCATCAAAGATGTCTCTTATTATCTGAGCATTCTCAGTTGGATCACCGCCAACCAAATCATCCTTGGTGCACATGGTAAATCCATACTCAGTAGGATCAAATGTAAAGCTTTCCATTTCTCCATTGTGGAATGCACAGCACTTTGTCTTAGCTGAAAGAGAAATCTCATCAAGACAATCCTCTCCGTAAACAACCATACCTGACTTAACGCCAAGATTCATAAGAACCTGTGCCATTGGCTCAACTAAATCTGCTGAGTAAACAGCCATGAGCTGATAGCATGCTCCAGCTGGGTTTGTAAGAGGTCCAAGAATATTAAAAATAGTACGAAGACCAAGCTCTTTACGAACAGGGCCTACAAATCTCATTGCGCTGTGGTAAACCTGAGCAAACATAAAGGTGAAGTCGGTTTCCTTTAAAACCTCAGTACAACGAATTGGTGTCATTGAAATGTTAGCTCCAAGAGCCTCAAGTACATCTGCCGCACCACACTTTGATGAAACAGATCTATTTCCATGCTTTGCTACTGGAATTCCGTAAGCTGCAACTACGAGTGAGCTTGCGGTTGAGATATTAAATGAATTAGCTTTATCTCCACCAGTTCCAACAATCTCAAGAACTTCCTCATCATCTAAAATACGGATTGCTCTTTCTCTCATACCCTTTGCAGAACCTGTGATTTCGTCGATGGTCTCACCTTTCATGCGAAGTGCGGTAAGGTATGATGCTGTAAGCATCTGGCTTGAATCATCACTCATCATCTCAAGCATAACCTCATATGCTTCCTGTGATGTTAAATTTTCTCCGTTTACTACTTTTTCTAATGCTTCTCTTATCATTTTATTTTCCTCTCAATTGGCTATTTGTTGATATTTAGAAAGTTTCTCATCATCTGTTCTCCCTCAGGTGTAAGTACACTTTCTGGGTGGAACTGCAAACCATAAATTCGCCATCGAGGATGACGGACTGCCATAATTTCGCCGTCTGTAGTTGTTGCCAATACTCTTAATTCATAAGGTATTGTATTTTCATCAGCCGCAAGTGAATGATATCTTGCTATCAAAGGTCTTGGGCTTAAGTTCTCAAATATAGGGTCAGCAACATATGTTATTTCTGACTGTTTTCCATGCATAAGCTGTTTTGCATAGGTGATAGTTGCACCAAACACTTCACAGATAGCCTGATGACCAAGACATATACCTAAAATCGGATATTTCTCTCCAAGTTCTCTTACAACGTCCTCACAGACACCTGCCTCACATGGTCTTCCAGGTCCTGGAGATAAAATTATAATTCTTGGATTAAGGGCATCAATCTCTTTCACAGTAAGGTCATCATTTCTTATTACCTTAACTTCTTCATCACCCTGCTCATTTAAAATTTTTCCAACAAGCTGCACAAGGTTATATGAAAAGCTGTCGTAATTGTCGATAAGAAGAACCATTATGACACCTCCTTTGCGCGCTTAACTGCTTCAATAACAGCACCTGCTTTATTTGCGCATTCCTGATACTCATTTGCTGGAATAGAATCAGCAACAACTCCTGCTCCTGCCTGTACATAAACAGTATCGTTATATTTTGAAGCCGTACGAATGGTTATACAGATATCAAGATTTCCAGAAAAATCAATATATCCTATTCCACCGCCATATACGCCTCTGTATTCTTTTTCAAGCTCATCTATAATCTGGCAGGCTCTAAATTTAGGTGCACCCGAAAGTGTACCTGCTGGTAAAAGAGCTGTAATCGCATCATATGGGTCATACTTTGAAGAAAGCTTGCCTTTTACAGTGGAAGCTATATGCATAACCTTCGAAAATCTATGAATAGACATATAGTCTTCAACATAAACAGATCCATACTCTGCAATTCTACCAACATCATTTCTTGCAAGATCAACAAGCATGTTGTGCTCTGAGCATTCCTTTTCATCTGCAAGAAGTTCCTTTTCCAAAGCAAGATCTTCTTCCTCGGTAGCGCCTCTGTGTCTTGTACCAGCAACTGGGAACGTGGTAATTACACCATCAGTAATTTTTACCATGGTCTCTGGTGATGCACCGGTAATTTCCATACCGCCGATATTCATAAAATACATGTAAGGTGATGGATTTGTTGTACGTAAAATACGATAAGCAGAAAGAAGGCTGCTGTGATAAGGTGCAGAAAATTTACGAGAAATAACACCCTGGAAAATATCGCCCTCTTTAATATAATCAATGGTCTTTCTGACCATATCCTCGTACTCTTCTTTTGAAGTATTACAAGTAAATTCTGGATTCTTATCTTCTTCTTTGAGTTCAAACAATGCCTCGTCCGCTTCCAAAGAAAAGATTTTCTCCTGCATAGTTTCAATAGTCTGGAGAGCTTTCTTATACCCTTCCTCACCATCTGCAGGATTGAAATTTGCTATAAGCAAAAGCTTCTGTGAAAGGTGGTCATAAACAAACACCTTATCAAAGCAAAGAAGATCGAAGTCATTAACCTCGTTCTTCTTAAGTGAAAGTTTTCTTTCAGCATAACCAATCATCTCATAAGAAAAATAGCCTACGAGACCACCAGTAAAGGTTGGATACCCCTTTACCTTTGGTGAGCTATGCTCTTTTATGAATTTCTTAAGAGCTTCCGTGGCATCGCCTAAATCCTTCACCTGTCCATCTTTTTCCATGTAACAGGTGAAGTCTTTTGCAAAAAGTCTCAAGACAGGCTCGTAGCCCAGGAATGAATACCTGGACCACTTACCATTAGCCTCTACTGATTCCAAAAGATAGAAATTCTTGCCAGTTGAAGCAATCTTTTTAAGTACATGTATTGGAGTAATCATGTCTGCCAAAACTTCTTTAATGACAGGTACGAAATTGTACTCCTTGTACTGTTTCGTTTCTTCGTATGATGTAATGTTCATTATCTTCCTACGGTTGCCATCCAATCCCAAACGCTCTTACCACAGTCATTACACTTGCAGTTATTTCTGAAGAAGTAAATCTGTGACTGGTGAGCATCGAAGGTATAAGATGTGCCATCTTCGTCAAAATATGTTCCTGTGATATCAGCTACCTCATCGAAAGTAGATACATGCAGGTTTTTCGGCCTCTTGCTCTTTATCCTCTGAATTGTTGGAGCTGAATACTCCCCTGGAGGAGCTGACTGATCAGCATTACAGTAAATAAAGTAAATAGGTAATTTTGCAAGGTTTGTAATATGCTCATCGGTAAGTGACTTATCCCACATTGCCTCTGATAAACATACATATCCGTCATACTCATTCTCATAGTACAAAGCAAGAAGAAGTGTCATAAATCCACCGTTTGAATGACCTGCTATGATAACTCTTTTTGCTCCACATTCCTGCTTGTAGTAAGTAATAAGTTCGTGAAGTGACTGAGTGTACCAGGACTGAATATATGGATTATATGTAGCCCACTCAAGACTGTCATATGTTGGGCTCTGGTTCATCCAGTATGTAGGACAGTGTGGTATAAGAATCGATGCACCGCCCATAGTGTTCTGGAAATCATCGCCAAGCATCATTGCACAGTTTGTAAGTGCTGCAGTAAGAAGGGCATCTGCATCATCGCCACCTTCTGATAAGCCATGAAGGAATACAACTAAAGTATCGCCCTTTGGAGCCTCGTAGTGTGCATAAGTATATTCAATACCATCTGTTGATTCAAAGGTATCTTGCTTAAAGCCATCTACACCTGAATGGATATTTACTGGAGTATCGTCAATCTCGATATCCTCAATTTCGATATTTTTGGAAGTAAGATCCGAATCTTCATTAAGCTCAATATCTACTTCGTAACCATCCTCGTCTAAATCTGGATACTCATAATGATTAAGTTCTGAGTTCCAGCAATAAGGTGCCTGTTCTGTAGGTGCAGTATAGAATTCAAGCACAATATACTTTGAAGGCTTATCTATTCTCTCACCTTTCGAGTCACAAAGGAAGGCATCAGTAATCTTTTTTACTTCAGAGTGATGCTCATAACCCGATACTCTTTCAGTAACAACCCAGTCACTTGCCTTTGCTCTGTCAATTGGAGCATCAAGTTTTATAACTGTACGAAGAAGCTGTGCACCCCAGTCGCAACTTTTAAAGTATGCATCAAATGTACCATGAATGGTAGAATTTCCGTCTCCGTCTTCATCCTCATCTTCATCCATAACGATATCAGTGGTGAGCTGCTCCTGAGAGATTTCTCCACCATCTGAGGATTCAACAGTAAATTCCTCTTTTATTTTTGTTTCTTCAACTTTTTTCTCTGGCGCATCACTTTTAATCTGCTTGAAATGAGAAACCAAAGTCATCATTCCAACGCCTGCCACGATTCCTATAACAAAAACCGCAAGCGCTCCCACTAAAAGTCGTTTTGCTTTTGAGCTTTTTTTATTTGAAGCCATTATTTTCTCCTATCGTGCAAAAGCACATCGGGAACAGTTCCCTTATAAATTTTATCGTTTAATTCCTGACCTTCGATACGAAGTTCAAAAGGATTTTCCTTAAACTCCTTATACGCCTTATCTATTTTTTCAGCGAGTTCATCTGGAGTCTGATTTGTACTATCAACTATCAAATGATAGTTATTAACATCATAATAATCTATGCCGTAAAGGTGCGCATATCGATCATCCTCAAGGTGCTGACGCTCCATAAGGTTCGCCTTAGCCTCTTCTTCTGAAGAATAAGATTCAGAAGTCCTATCGTGATCGTTAAACACTCTTCTGGCTGCTTCTGAAAGATCAACATATACAAATACATTGAAGCTTTCTTCAAGGAAGTTCCATCCAATGCGTGAATCAACAACCGCATCTGTCTTTTCTCTTCCTATCTTTGTTGTTGTAGAATCGATTAAATCATCAATACTTCTATCTTTTTTTGCAAGTTCATTAAGTTCTACAACAGTAAGCCCTTTTTCCTCTGCAATTTTTCTAAAAATTGTGCCACCTGAACATATCTCATAACCCATCTTGGCCAGCACTTTACAAATGCTTGATTTGCCACTTCCAAGATTTCCAGTGATTGAAATATTCATAGTGCCTCCTTATCCTAGACAAAAGTACAACGAATTATAGCATTTTACCATATTTACGCTGTTTTTACAAAGGTTAAGTGCACTTTTATATTGTAATAATCGCTTTGAAAAGGTCTCCATCTATTTCAATTTCAAGATTACCATCCATAAGCTTCATAAGACTGCCTGCTATTGAAAGTCCAAGTCCTGAGCCTTCAGTTCTTCTTGAATCATCGCCTCTTACAAATCTCTCCATAAGCTCATCAGACGAGATATTAAGCTGGCTGGCAGAAGTATTCTTTATAGTAACTATTGTTCTATCAGTCTGAACAACATCTACATATACTCTTGTGCCTTCCAAAGCATACTTTGTAATATTTGAAAATAGATTTCCAATTACTCTTGAAAGATGTCTTCCATCAGTCATAACCGGTTTCGTATCTTCCGGAATCCTGCTAACAACGCTAAGCCTTTTAGCTGCAAATCTCTCTTCATACTCACCACAAACCTGATTTATAATTACACCAATGTTTATGCTTTCTTTATTTACTGAGAGAACGCCGCTTGATGCTTTTGATGCCTCAATTAGGTCTTCAAGCAAGGTCTTAAGGCGAAGAGACTGTCTCTGAATAACCTCAACGTATTCTCTTGACTTTGCATTCTCGAGTTCTTCTTTTGAAAGAAGATCTACGTAACTAATGATAGATGTGAGCGGTGTTTTTATATCATGGCTAACATTTGTGATAAGCTCTGTTCTCATTTTTTCAGATTTCATTTGAGCTGAAACCGCATTTGATTTGCCCGATGCAATGGCATTAATTGAATGAGCCAAAGTAAGGTAATGTGGATCAATTCCGCTTGTCTCAATAGCCGCCCTTTTCCCAGAAACAATATCCGATGACTGTGCAATAATCTTATCTACACCGTTGTATTCATCTTTTTTTGAAAGAGCATTCTCTTTTATCCACTCTGCAAAACGTACAACAGGTTCCTTTATGAATCTGTATATATAATAACAGGTGGTAGTTTCCCAGAATTTTTTAGCCTTAATTCTTACAACAGTTGTCTCTAGGAACCATCCGCCACAAAGCATTGTCACAATGCATCCAAAGAAAAGACATGGTATAAAGTATTCAAGGTTTTCTCTCCATCCAATGCGGTCAACTACTAGTAAATATGGAACCCAACAGATACCTGCTATGGCTGCCATTACTGCAAAGTGAACAAAGTATCCAACCTTATCATAAAAAGTAAGTTCTATTTCCTCTGAGCCAAAATGACCTGCACTTACCAAAACAAATATTCCTAGTAATGCTACAAGAATCGCACTTGCAATTCCCATAGGTAAATCCATCTGTGACTCTGGCAAAATAGATGATACAAAAGCTTCTTCATCTACTACACTCTCTGGAACAATTTCTGTATCAGACAAAGCCGCCTCAGCAGAAATCACTTCTGATGACTCAATCTTTCTGGTGTAATATACGTAATCGGTGCCGTAATCTTCAACTCTTGCATGCTCATCTATATAAGGCACATTAAGTGCAAAAT
>JAKSSE010000036.1 GCA_024403255.1 Lachnospiraceae bacterium | reverse complement strand
TACTTATTTCTGCCATATCGGTTATACATCCCCAGGCGGCATTCATCGCATTAGGAACACCATTCTCGTCATAAGTGCCTACTATAAGTACTGGCATAGGATAAACATAAGGCTTTGCGCCGAAATTAATTCTACTCATATTACTACCTCCTGAATCTAATTAAAATATTTTGGTATAATAATATCAAATTCATGAAACAAAGGATATTAAAATGAAATATTTACTTTTTTATCTACTTGCAATAAACCTTATTTCTTTTATCGCTTACGGCATTGACAAAAGAAAGGCTATCAAAAACAAATGGCGTATAAAAGAAGCAACCCTACTTGGGCTTTCTTTTATTGGCGGCTCCATCGGTGCTCTTATGGGCATGATTATTTTCCATCATAAAACAAAGAAACCCCGATTTAAGTTCGGAGTTCCTGTGATGCTTATATTTCACTTGGTGATTTTATTTTTCTGCTACCATTGAACAGATTCCATAATCTTCTCGCCATTATCTCTGAGCCACTTTTTACTTGCCTTATAGTCTGGCAGCACATGTTCAACCTCTGCCCAGAATTTATCCGAGTGATTCATCTGTTTTCTGTGGCAAAGTTCGTGCACTACCACGTAATCTCTTACTTCTTCAGGCATAGCCATAAGCAGGCAATTAAAGTTTAAATTCCCCTTACTGCTACAGCTACCCCATCTGCTCTTTTGCATACGGATAGTGATTCTGCCGTACTCAACTCCTACGATAGGTGCATACTTTCTTACTCTCTGTGGAATATCAACCAAGGCCAGATTATGCAAAAGGTCCGGGTTTAGTTTTTCACTCATCTTTCCTTCCAAATCTTACCAGTCCCAGTCATCTTCATCATCCCATTCCTCGGAATCATATTCGGAATTATATTCATAATCCCAATCATACTCATAATATTCGTCCGAGTCGTAGCTGTACCAGTCATCTCCATACCAGTAGTCATCGCCATAGTACCAGTTATCCTGATACTGCGAATATCCCTCATAGTACTCTTCGTCTCTATAGTCGTCTTCGTAGTCCCAGTCCTCATCGGTAAACCAGTCAAAGAGCTCCGTCCATACATTCCAGCTATCATCGTAATCCCAGTCGTCCCAATCATAACTGTCATCCCAATAGCTTTCATCACAATCTGAGTAATCCCAGTCAGACCAGTCATAATCATCATCGTAATCATCCCAGCCGCCCCATTCATCATCCCAGGAATCGTGTGAATAATCACTGGTTGATGCCGAAGCCGAAGTGAATTTGCCTAACCATTCAATATATGTTTCATCCAAGCCAATATTTTTAAATATTGACTTCATGTTACCATAGTATTCTGAGTCGCCATAAGGCAATGAAACCGCTAAGCCTGTAAAATTCGCATCGCTATCAGTATTCCTTACATACACCAAAGCTGCATCCAAGGCTGACGATAAAGCCGCTGATTCATCTGCATCAACAGCACTTGCCACTTCCATAATATCAGTAACATAATACTCAGCCATATCTGGAGCTTCATCGTCTTCTCCAAAGAAATCCCAGTTCCAGTCATCATCGTCATCATAAGAACGCGACATTAAAGCAGGATGAGTTCTACCACCAACACGACGCTTTATAGCACGGCTATAGTTTGTACCCAAAAGTGCATCTTCGTTTTTATATGCAAAATCTGTCCATGCGGTAAAAAGTACCTTCATCATGGATTCATCAATTACAGTCATAGATGACTTATCACCATCAGAATCTGTTTCGTTAGCATTTACCATTGAGTCACAGATACTTTTGCCAAGTTTCAATGTATCAATAGAGGTATTGTCATAAAGTTCTTTGAGCCAGGTAGTATATTCCCAGCCAAGTCCTGATTCGAAATCCTCTGAAAGAACCATGTAATCGCAGTAATCGTAGAATGCGCACCCCACTTCAAGACAGGACATTATGCAGCAGTCCATTCCGACAAAATCAAAATAAACTCCCGCTTTTTTTAGTGCACTTTGCATTTCATCCAAAGTGAGCGAAGCCTCGTCATCCTTATTCCACTCATCATATCCAAAACCGTAAACTGGACCACCGCCATGATCCCAGAAATGCAGAACATATCTGTCTGCCGGGAAATTCTGAGCACCCCATATGATAAAGTCGCTAAGAGTATCGCTCTTATTGCAATCCTTTTGACCCAAATCATCTTTTAATAGAGTGAGTCCATTACCATCAACCTTATATATCTGGCTCCTATCAGATGCAACCCCATACTTACTATCCCATTTTTTTGTACCCATGGTCTGCACAATGATATTAACTTTATCCGATGAACCAGCTGCGACCATCTCAGAAAGGTCTCTGGTTGCCTCACCATCATCTGTTTCAAGATTTGAGCCATTCATGTAAACAAGAATCGTAACAGTATCTTCTCCGTTACCCTTGACTTTTACTCTCTTATCTCGAACCGCAGCCTTTCCAAGCTTCTGAGCAACAACTTCACTTTGCAAAGTATCGCTGTCATCCTCGCCCAAGGCACACATCACAAATGCAAAAAGAACAAATATAACTAATGCAATTATGATTATTATTTTCTTCTTCGATTTCTTTGGTTTCATACAATCTCCAAGTTGTTGATTTTTAAAATAAGAACCACCTTAATAGGTGGTTCTTAAGATGAGCAATCTCTTTCGAGTTTATACTGCCAATCACGTCCTATACATCAAATGATGTATGACTTACTTTCCACTGCTTAAGTTTTATACCTACCCAAAATCCGTAAATACCACAAGTTATCACAGATAAAAGGAACCACTTAATCCAGTTTCCAAATAATCCAACGGCTGTTCCGTCAAATTTCAGTCTTTTTCCTGCGATTACCGTATGTTTGATTTCCCAATTGTAAATCATTGTGTATGCCCATGGCAAGCAAATTCCTGCTGTACATGCAGTTATCAAGGATCCAAGAAGACTGTATCCAATAAGCTGAAGCAATCCTCCATCAAAGTATGATTTTTCACCTGACTCTGTATGGGTGTGTTCTATTCTCCACTGCTTAAGCTTTATACCTACCCAAAATCCATAAATGCCGCAGGTAATGACAGATAAAAGGAGCCACTTAATCCAGTTTCCAAAAAGGCCTATAGCAGTACCATCAAAGCTAAGTCTTTCGCCATTAATAACGGTGTGCTCTGCTTCCCATTTGTAAATCATGGTATATGCCCATGGCAAACAAATGCCCAAGGTACAAACAGTAACTAACGCTCCCAGTATACTGTACCCTATGAGTTGTAACAAACCACCATCAAATTTTGACTCTTTCATTCTAATTCACCTCAAAATTACCTATGATCTCTTATTTCTTTGCCATCTTTATCGGTAAAATTCCCGCAAATAATCTTGATAATATCAACAATGACACCGATTCCAAAACAACCACAGGTAAGAAGCCACACAATACCCGTTCCAGTCTTACCTACGTAAAAACGGTGAATTCCGAGACATCCAAGGAAAATACACAGTAATAATGTTGTTAACCAACTCTTTTCTGATAATTCCATTTCAATATCCCCTAGGCAAAAATTAAAGTCCTAATCCTTCAAGCTTCTTAGCTACTTCTTCAACTGCAGCCTCACCAGCCTTAGCGTTCTTTCCCATGATTGAGCCCATACCGAAAAGACCACCTGTTACCTTATCAAGAAGTGCATTCTTTGCCATGTTACCAAAATCGCCTGCGATATCATGTGATAACTGGATAGACCACTTCTCTGATTCCTTGTTACCCTTAACGTTCATAACCCATACCTGATTCTGACGATCGATAGGTGGGAAAACGATCATGGTGTTGAAACCGTGCTTAGTGATGAATGGCTCACCTGCTTCGAAGGTAACCTTCTTCATTTCTTCAAGCAATGTCTCAACGGTATAACCTTTGCTGAACTTTACACTCTTAATCTTAATTCCTAATGCCATTTCTTTCTCCTTTGTATGAAATTTAATTGTTGTCTTTATCTAATAAAGCTTCCACTTTATTTAACTGTTCTTTAAGAAGGCGGACTTCCTCTAAAATCTGGTCCTGTCTTGAACCTTCTTTTGCTGCTTCCTGAATTTCTTCTTTAACTTCAAGAGCACTTACTTCGCTAATAGCGTTTACCACGATACCTACTACTACATTCATGATCAAAAATGAAGCAATAAGCACAAATGGAACAAAATAAAGCCATGCCCATTCAAAAACTTCCATAACTGGTCTTGAAATACCCATTGACCAGCTCTCTAAAGTCATAACCTGGAATAAGGTGTACATACTCTTACCCATGGTGCCGAACCAGTCTGGGAATGTCGGGCCGAACAATGTTGTTCCCATTAATGCGAACATGTAATACACAAGCAAAAGCAAAATCGCACTCCAAAAGATACCTGGAATAGATTCGCCAATAGCTTCTACTATGATTCGCAAATTCTTAAGACCTGAAACCATTCTAAGTGAACGCATACCCTTAAGGGACTTTAGTGCTTTCAAAGAACGGAAGGCTCTAAATACGCGGAATGTTCTGAATACTCGTAAAAAAGCAAATCCAGAGAACAAAGACATAATTACTATGATTAAGTCAAAGATGTTCCATCCACTTGTAAAAAATCTAAAGCCATAGGCCAAAAATTTAAGTATGATTTCGACAATGAATATTGCAAGACAAACCCAGTCCAAAGCTGTAAGTACAGGACCGATTGCTGCCACAACACTTTCACTTGTCTGTAATCCCATTAGTATGGAGTTAAATACGATAACTCCTAAAATAATATTTTCAAAAATACTATTTTCAACTAAAGCTTTAACCTTTTTCACGCTTTTACTCCTTTAATTATGCACCAAAGAAGTTTGACATGCTAAAGCCTGTTGGCATTGGAAGTGTAAACATGTAAATTGTTGCAATAACGAATGCAACGATTGCAATTACAAGTACAATTCTTCTGTTTGGTAAGTTCTTGAAGATACCAACAATACCAAGAAGGAATAATGTAATTGAGTAAATAACAACTACAAGATTAAATGAATCTCCTGCCTGATTATCAGCCTTACCATCTTCAAGAAGCTGATCTGCTGTATCAAGTAATTCCTGAGCATCTGCATAGTAGCTATCCTCAAATCCCTCTTTATCAAAAGGTGAAACAAACTCGCCAGTAGTCTCTGCCTGGTCAAGTGCCCACTCTACTGCTTCTGCAAATTCTGGGGTACAGTTGTCAGTGATAATCTGATCAATTTTCCATGAATACTTTTCAGCTGCATCAGCATCACCCTTATCCTCTGCAAAGGTAAGCTCAATCATAAGATCAGAAATAGTATTCCAGGTCATCATATCCTGCATTAAATACTGAGATGCCTGATTCCACTCTGAGTTACCCATTGATGCATAGTTGTTGCTCTCGGTGTAGTTGGTTGCCTGATTACCACCATGAAGGGATCCAATCCAACCTGCCCATGAAGTAAATAACGCTGTAACACCTAAAAAGATTGCAACAATAAATTCAATCTTATTCTCGGTTAAGTGTGCTGCAAATTTGCTTTCCTTTTTCTCTTTTACTTTTGTTTCTTCGCTCACAATAATTCTCCTCTTCCTTTAAAATTATTATTTTTACTCAAGGTAACCTATTTCTCTTGCGCGATTGATCGCCTGTTGTCTGTTTTGTACCATGAGTTTTTTAAATATGTTGGTTATATGAAACTTAACAGTTACCGTTTTTACATTAAGCTGAAATGCAATCTCATCATTTTTAAATCCCTGAGCCATCATATGCAGTACCTGCTGCTCAGATTTGGAAAGCTTTCCATAGAGTTCACTTTCCGACTTAAGATAATCTGGATATCTGTTTGATATTTCAAGGGCTACGCCCTTTATCCTTTTTATCCAACTGTTGTCATAAACATTGAGAGCTTCTTTTTTTGAAACTTTCAGGTTATATATACTCAAAAGGTCCAGCATTATCTGACCTTCATCGCCAAACACTCGAACATACCCCAGCTTAGAGCCAATCTCCAGAGCCTTATCAAGCTCTATGTACGCATTTTCCTTATCTCCAGCTTTAAGGCACGCCATTGCTGACAAAATATAACACTCGCAGACATCATGAGGTCTAAAGCCCTTTTGAAGATACTGGGTAAGCTTTCTTGATAAAAGCAGCGTCATCATATATTTTCCAGTCTGAAGATAGCAACGCATCTTTACGAAATATGAATACATATCCATCATAAAGATTTCGTCATTTTCATTAGGAGCCACATTTGTAAGCCAATCTTCAATGTACTCATAGTCACCTTCGTAACAATGATATAAACATATAGCAGCCTCAAGACTAGCTTCTAATTCCTCAAATCTGCGATTCTTGACTTTTTCGCGAATGTTCTCAAACATTTCGCTTGTAGATTTTGTCTGACCACCAAAAATAAGTATTTTCATTTGAAGGACAAAAGCCACAAAAAGGCATCTTATGTCCCTTTCAGACTCAAGTGCAGGTATAGTTCCTGCAACAAGTAAAAGAGCATTAAAAGTGTCACCTATTTCATACTTCCATTCAGCAAGTGCAACTTCATAAACACCCTTACCACTATTTCCATATGTCTTATAAATAGCATCAATGACTTTTTCAGTATTATTCTCCATCTGAGGACATATTTCAGTTACGTCCCTAAATCCATTAATAACACTAGGTCTGCAGGCTGTAACTGCAAGCGCTTTAATTGGATTTTTCAAAGAAGATGCCAAAAAACTTGTTATTCTGAAAAACTCTTCATTATCGTAATAGGGCATTACCATCTTAATCATCATTTTGACAAGATTCATGGCAGTAAGAGTATACTCTTGCAATTCTTCTGGAAAACCGTCTAAAAAACTCTCATAACGCTTTGCTTCCTCAACATTTCCAGCCATGGCCTCAATAAGTGTGCGATAGCTTAACACATGCATATTCTTACGATAAAAATCATCTGGACATGATCTGAAAAATTCCCTACATTTCCATATTATGAGCATATCCATTTCATATTTACTAAAAATCTCAAGCAAGGCCTCTTCAAGCCTTCCCTGTTCTTTCGCCTCTGTAAGATCTTTTACAACCTCATCAGAACGCTTAGGACATCTATCAAGGAAAAGAACATCATTCTCCTGTTTTTTATAGTTCATGGTATATTCCATAAATTCTTCTCTCTACTGAAACACTTGCAAAATACGTGTTTTTCCTCAATTCACGCGTATTTTATATGACCATTTTTCATTCGACAACTATACTAAGGTCTAGTTTTTCGTTTTTTACAAAAATTTCTCATATATTACACAAAAGGTGAGCCCCTAAAGGCCCACCAATTTATTAAAGAAGAATATCACTTAGTGATCTTTTTGGAACATAGTGCACATCGTTCTCGTCTCTATAGTAATCAGTCTTACCATCGACAACATCTGTTAACACTATCTTTTCTGCCGGTTTCCCCAGCGCAATTATAAGTAATGGCACAATATTTTCAGTAAGCTTTAAAGTTGTCTTAACCTCTTCTGCCGAAAAATTGCCAATCATGCATCCGCCAAGTCCTTCTTCTGCCGCCTGAAGAAGAATAGTCTGAGCAACTATACCTACATCCTTCATGAATCTATTTATATTTGAGAAAATGTCAGTATCCTGGCAAACTACAATAAAGCCTGTAGGCCTTTTCCCTTCATATGGAAGGTTTAATTCCGGAAGTGCTCTAGCCCACTTAGTCATCTTCTGAATCATATCAACCTTTTCTTTTTCATAAGCAATATAATACTTAAAAGGCTGCATATTAACACTCGAAGGAGTAAACCTCGTCAGGTCAACATACTCTTTGAGTTTTTCTTCCGTAAATTTATATGATTCGTCATAGCCCCTGAAGCTTCTATTGGCGACTACGATATCCCTAAATGTCTTTTCCACTGCAAAACTTTCCCTTTTCTAAAAGCGTTCTTTTATAATATTAGACAATATCATAGCAGTTCCGTCAATTCCAAACCTACTACTATCAACACAGATATCCCTGTTATCAAAAGGGCTTGTATATCCTGGCACATACACTTTATGATAATTTTCTCTAGCTGAATCAACTTCTTTTATAAGTCGTTTTGCAGTCTTAAGATCCATTCCGAGACTTCCAGTACAATTTTCCAGTCTAGCCTCATATGGAGCATAGACATAGACACGTAGCACATTCGGCATATCCTTCAAAACATACTCACTGCAGCGACCTACAATAATGCATGATTCCTTATCAGCAAAATCATGAATTATATTTGACTGAACTTCAAAAATTTCATCTTTTAAGCTAGGCATACCAGCTCCAAGTGGGTAACTTCTTCCCCAAAATCCAGCTTTCACAGCCTCCTCTTCGTTACTAATCATCGAAACAGGAAGTCCCATTCTTTTTGCTGTCATTTCAACAATATCACGGTCAAGATATTCCACTTCCAAAAGGTCTGACAACTTGTGAGCTATAGATCTTCCCATACTTCCAAACTGTCTTGAGATTGTAACAACATATTTTTCCATACAGACCTCCTAAGCGGTAGCTTTTTTCTTATTGTTAATACTTCTAACTACAATGGAAAGTGCAAAGTCTATCACGAAGTATATTAAAGCCGCCAAACCAAATAGTACAAAAACATCGGAACTATGAATAGAGTTTGTTCCATTGTACTGTCCTGCCGCGCTAAGTACCTGCTTTACCCTAGCCATAAGTTCGATTACGGCAACATTTGCAAGATAAGATGAATCCTTGATTGTCGAAATAACCTGGCCTAAAAGGGTAGGTACAACATTTCTAAAGGCCTGAGGTAAAATAATGTAAATAAATGTCTGAAACATATTAAATCCCTGAGATTTTGCAGCCTCAAACTGGCCAAGCAATACAGAGTTAAGACCACCTCTTATAATTTCAGCAATGATTGATGATTCAAAAAGTATAAGTGCTACAGCAGCCTTCCAAAGAAGCTTTGTCTCTACAGAGGTTAATGTAAAAAGCTTCTGATTAAAAATCTCTGGTGCTGGGCAAAAAACTACACAGATAAAAATCCATAAAAGAAGTGGAGTATTTCTAAATACTTCTATATATACAGTAGCTATTGTTCCAAATACTTTTGATATACCTTTCGTACAGTAGTTTCGAAGCACTGCCAAAACCGATCCAAAAATTATACTAACAAGTACTGCTATTACAGAAATAATTATCGTAAATAAAACGCCTTTACCTACATATAAAAGTACTTTTCCATTTTCTAGCATAGATAAGCTACTAATAAGGTTATCCATAGGCTCTTCCTCCTAATTGCTGTTGGTGCTACATTAAATGTTGGTTCTTTGTTCTTTCTTTTTGAGATAATTTTCCCAACTTCCTGCAAACTTAGATAATGGGAAGCACATAACGAAGAACAGTAAACCACTTACAATATATGCTGGAGCATATGCTCCTCCTGTGTTTGCACCAGTTACAAAACTGTAGGTTAAAGAAATAAGATCCGCACCACCAATTATGTATAAACAAGATGTGTTCTTCATAAGGTTAACAACCTGATTAACTGCAGGTGGAAGGATAATTTTGATAGTCTGAGGTAAAATGATAAATCTCATTTTTTCAAAATAGTTAAAGCCCTGTGATGCGGCCGCCTCTGACTGCCCTTTTGGGATAGCTTCTATACCTGCTCTAAATACCTCTGCCATGTAAGCGCCTGTGTAAACTCCCAAAGTAATTACACCAGTTAAAAGTATTCCCATGCTGTGACCAGAAAAAGCCATCGCATAATACAAAAAGCAACACTGCAAAAGTACTGGCGTATTCTGAATAACTTCGACATAAACTCTGGCAACAGCTTTCAGTATCTTATTACCACTGGTAGCCATCAATCCGAAAATTAATCCAAGTATCAGTGCTAATAAAATGCCCAATATAGATGTTTGTATTGTATTCCAAAATCCCAGAATAAAAGTTCCCTTATACATCCAAACTTTATTCCAAGCACTAGCTGAAAAAATACCTGACATACTGTTACCTCCAAACCCCTTAGTATCCTCCTAAGGAGGGCTTGCCATGTAATAGCTACATGACAAGCTTTTATAGTTAATTAGTCTAATCCGTTCTCTGATATAAATCCTGCGATAGTACCATCTGCAAGCCAATCAGTTACACAAGTCTCAACATATGCAGAGAAATCTGAACCCTTCTTGGTTGCAACACCGTAATCCTGTGGTGCAAACTCATCATCGATGTAGTTTCTCTCATCAGTGTTGTAAATAGCTAAGATAGACTTATCAACACAGAATGCATCAACTTCACCTGCAGATAATGCGGTTGAGATTGCAGGGTAGTCATCATACTGCTTGTATGAAATACCTTCAGTCCAGGTTGCTGCATCAAATGTTTCAGGATCAAAATCAGCTCCCTCAATAACACCTGCATCAATCATTGCCTGAGTTAATGACTTAGCTGAGGTAGAACCAGAAGATACACCAACTGTCTTATCCTTAAGTGCTGCTAAGTCGGTAATACCAGAAGCAGTTTCAACAAGTACAGTTACATGATCTGTAAAGTATGGAGTTGAGAAATCCCAGCTTTCTTTTCTTTCATCAGTAATAGTGAATGTTGCAAGTACGCAATCGATATCACCTGAATCCAAAAGCTCTGTTCTAGTTGCTGCTGTAACAGCGGTAAACTCGATATCAACGCCTAACTTCTCTGCAATCTTTTCTGCGATAGAGATTTCAAGTCCTGAATATTCTTCAGTAAGAGTATCCTGGAAACCAAAACCAACTACTGCATTTTTAACACCTACCTTAAGAACTCCCCTGTCAATAATTGCCTGAGTGTCAGCACCGATTTCAGCTACTGCTTCCTCTGCAGCCTCATCTGCTACTTCTTCTGCCTCTGCTTCTGCAGCTAGCTCCTCTGCTGGTGCTGGTGCAGGTGCTTCCTCTGCTGCGCCACAACCAACAAGCATTGATGTTGCCATAACAACTGATGTTAAAAGCGCTACCATTTTCTTCTTCATAATATTTGTCCTCCTTTGTCCGAAATGCTCGGATTTTTTATCATAAACAGTCGAAATCGACCACTTTGATCTTTACTTTCTAATAATCTTGCCCAAGAACTGTTTTACTCGTTCTGATTCAGGATTTTCAAAGAAGTGTTCTGGATCACCCTCTTCAATAATCTGACCATCAGCCATAAATACAATCCTATCTGCAACCTGTCTTGCAAATCCCATCTCATGAGTTACAACCACCATCGTGATGTTTTCTTTTGCAAGCTTTATCATTACATCCAAAACTTCCTGTATTGTTTCTGGATCCAAAGCTGAAGTTGGTT
Organism: Lachnospiraceae bacterium; assembly: GCA_024403255.1. Classification (GTDB taxonomy): domain Bacteria; phylum Bacillota; class Clostridia; order Lachnospirales; family Lachnospiraceae; genus JAKSSE01. The sequence continues at coordinate 3,597 of JAKSSE010000036.1, read as the reverse complement.
CATCAAACAAAATTATTTTTGACTGTGAACAAAGAGCTCTTGCAATTGCAATTCTTTGCTGCTGTCCACCAGAAAGTGTAGTTGGATATACATGAGCTTTATCCTTAAGTCCAACAACTTCAAGATACTTATATGCCAGCTCCTCTGCCTCCGCCTTTGACTTATGCTGAAGCTTCATAGGCGCGATAGTTAAATTCTTAAGAACCGTAAGATGTGGATAAAGATTAAACTGCTGGAAAACCATCGACATATTATTTTTGATAACTTTAGTCTTGTTCTTTGCAGTTATTTCTTCGCCATCAATGTAAACATGTCCACTCGTTGGTTCTTCAAGAAAGTTCATACAACGAACGGTTGTCGATTTACCAGATCCAGAAGGCCCTATAATAACTAATTTTTCGCCCTCTTTAACTTCAAGATTTACATCCTTTAGCACCTGCAAATCTCCGAAGTTTTTATTTACATGTTCAAGCTTTATCATATAGGTCTCCTCTCCGTTTTTTGATTTTGGGTAACAAAAAAGGCGCTTTGCTATTTCTAGCAAAACGCCCTTGTCATTTCTTGCGCTTAAGATTATTACAGCCCCCAAAATATGTCAATATACTTTTTTATTTTTGTCCTTCGGCACAACATTTCACAATTCGGTCGATTATTTTTTGTGCATAATGCACATAACATCTTCAACATCCGGCATTGACCTTATTGCCCCCTTCTTCTTTGTAACAAGTGAAGCTGCCGCATTGGCAAAGGTTATCATTTCTTTAATCTGAGTTTCAGACAAATCCTCAATTCCCAGTTCTAAAATTTTGCTCAAAACTGAACCGCAGAAAGTGTCCCCAGCACCAGTTGTATCAACTATCTCATCCTGCTTAAAACCTGCTGCCTCAATTCGATAATCCTTATAATATACCCTGCTGCCGTCGGCTCCCATAGTAAGAAAAATAATAGGAGTATTAAACATTTCTCTTATTTTAGCAATGCCTTCATCGTAATCATCAAGACCCGTTACAAACTGAATCTCATTATCAGAAATCTTCAAAACATCACAAAGAGAAATTGCCTTAAGCATCTGCTCCTTAGCATCTTCCATATTTCCCCATAAAGGAGGTCTTAAATTTGGGTCAAGACTTATTAATGCTCCATTCTTTTTAGCAAGTTCTACCGCCTTAAGAGTAGCCTTTCTTGCACCTTCATGGGTCATAGACAAAGTTCCAAAGTGAAAAATCTTTGTATCACTTAACATATCCTCTGTGATTTCTGACTCATTTATCATCATATCCGCACCCGGATTTCTGTAGAAAGAAAACTCTCTGTCTCCATCTGGCAGTTTATGCACAAAAGCCAAAGTGGTGCGAACATCCTTATCCATCATAAGATACTGACTGTCTATCCCTATATCTTCAATAGTAGCTTTTAGCATCTTACCAAACTGATCATCTCCAACTTTTCCAATAAATGCCGTCTTCTTTCCACACTTTTGAAGCATAGCAAGAACATTGCATGGAGCTCCGCCCGGATTTGCTTCAAACATAGGGTTTCCCTGAGCTGAATCTCCATTATTTGTAAAATCAATTAAAAGTTCGCCTAAAGCTGTAACATCTGTTTTTGCCATATTTTCACCTATAAATATTTATCTCTAATTGCAGTTGCTATAGAAACATCTACTCTTGAATATGGGATTACTGTCGCCTGGAACGCATGATAAACATCTGACTTACCAGGCCAAACTGTATCCAAAAGGTTATTACTTTGATCAAGCTGATGGAACCATGATCCATTCACCTTATCGTGTACTTTATCCTCTAAATACTCAAGAAACATCGCGTAATCATCTGCAAATTTTGTATCGCCTGTAACCCGGTACAAAACACTTGATGTATTAATAGCTTCAGCCAAAGTCCAGTGCATCCTGTCGTGGACAACCGGCTTGCCTTCCCAGTCGGTTGTATAGCAAATGCCCGGTGCGCCGTCCGCATTCCATGCATCCTCTATAGCACGGTTATATAAACTCTTAGCAGCCTCTATATATTTACCTGCTGCCGTTTTGTCATTTTTGTATGTAGACATCGCCCACTGGGTTATAAGCCTTGACCACTCAATACCGTGTCCAGGTGTTGCACCATACGGCTTAAACTGATCATCCGGCTTTTCTTTATTGCACTCAAGGTCTGCTTCCCAGCTACTTGTAAAATGCTCTGGTATTCTAAAGCTGTTATCTTTAGCCCAGCCTATAACCCTGTCTATTATACGACCTGCGCGCTCTCTGTATTCTTCTACGCCAAGGGCATCTGCTGCTGCCAAAAAAGCCTCTACAGTATGCATGTTGGCATTTAACCCTCTGTAGCTATCAAGTGTTTTAAAGTCTGTGCTATATGTATCTACTGAAAGACCTTCATTATCATCCCAGAATTTTTCATCATAGATTTTAAGTGCATTTGATAGTAAATCTTTAGCACCCTCTACCTCAGCAAGCACACCAGACGAGGCAGCCAGGATAACAAATGCATGAGCATAGCACTGTTTATTAGGCAATATGCTTCCGTCGCTATTTACACCAGCGTACCAGCCTTCGTTTTCATCATCATGTAATTCTGTTAAAAGACCTTCAATAGCTTTTTCTGCCAGTTCCTTTGCGAATGGCACACCCATCATAGCTCCCATACTATATACATGAGCCATTCTTGATGTAATCCACGTCTCACGAGGTCTATCCTCCCATGGCGTTCCATCATCCCCTAAATAGTAAGATGCGCCCGATGGTGAAGGGAACTTTTTTCCAAACTCAAGAAGTTCCATTGAGAGTGAATTCATATAGGCTTTATTTTCTTCAGTATCAATTACAAATTTTTTATCCATGTTCCACCTACTTAATATCATATACACTTCTTAAGCGTAATTTAGATACATCACCGCTTAATACTTTAACTGTCTTTGAGTCTCCATTTAAGTCGAAATAGTTATCCGACAAAATAAGATCCTCATTTTCATTAAGTATCTCTACACTCTTAGCATAAGCTTTTGCCGATACAGTAATCTCATCACCGTTTACTACAAACGATAGCTCAGGATTCTCATATCTAAAATACTTAGGATAAGAGAATATAACCGTTCCTTCCGATATCTTCTCATCCCCCATATATGCTGCATAGCTTACATACTCATTATAGATATCTACCTCTGGTAAGTCGACCTTATCAAGCCATACACTGGACAAAGACGGAACCATGGTATCCATAGTCTCTTCTCTTAAAATTTCAGCCTTTGCATTTCTAAGCTGCCACTTAACTGTTACTTTTTCATCCGATAAGGTCTCATTAGTAACATTAAGCCTAATTGACTTATTAAACTCAAATGGAAGTCTTACAAGTTCCTGCCCACTGCCAAGCATTCCCTCTTCCTCACACGAAATCATAACTGGTGCAAAGAATCGTCTCGCATAGTAGTGAAGTGCTTTAAGTCTTTGACAGTAATCAACACTTGACCATGAAGCTACCGGCCAACAGTCATTAAACTGCCAGTAAACAGCACCCATACACCTGTCGTCATTTCTATTACGTCTAAAATGCTCTACTCCGTATCTTATCGCATCAGCCTGAA
>JAKSSE010000035.1 GCA_024403255.1 Lachnospiraceae bacterium | reverse complement strand
AATAATGCCATGGATTTTGACGATCTCATTGTGAAGATGGTTTATCTCTTGAAAGAGTCTCAGAATGCGCTTGATTATGTAAATGACAGATTTAAGTATGTCATGGTTGATGAGTATCAGGATACCAATACAGCACAGTTTGAACTTGTAAGACTCCTTGCAGGCCCACGAAGAAATCTTTGTGTAGTTGGTGATGATGACCAGTCGATTTACAAATTCCGTGGTGCGAATATTTATAATATTCTGAATTTCGAGAAGTATTTCCCTGATGCTAAAGTCATTAAACTTGAGGAAAACTATAGATCTACAGGCACAATTCTTGCAGCTGCCAATGCTGTGATTAAAAACAACAAAGGCCGAAAAGAGAAAGCTCTTTGGACAAAGAAGGACGAAGGTGAATATATCACTTTAAAAGTTCTTGATAATGGCTACGAGGAGGCTGAGTATATTGTTGATACAATTGTCAGGGCTCATCGTCAGGGTGAAGATTTTAATAAAAATGCGGTTCTATATAGAACAAACGCACAATCCCGTACTCTTGAAGAAAAATTTGTTAATGCGGGTGTTCCTTATAAGATCGTTGGCGGAATAAATTTCTATTCGCGTAAGGAAATTAAGGATGTTCTTGCATATTTAAGATGCATAAACAATACATCGGATGACATTTCTGTGCGCCGTATTTTGAATGTTCCGAAAAGAGGAATAGGTCAGACTTCAGTTAATAAAGTAATAGATTATGCGGAAGGCGGCGGAATAAGCTTTTATGATGCACTTTGCGAAGCCGATGATATTCCTACACTTGGTGCGGCTGCAAAAAAAATAAAGGGCTTTGTAAATCTTATTCGAATCATAAGAGCATTTGAGGAAGATTTAAGCGTACATGAACTTATCCAGAAACTTCTCGATGAGTCGGGTTATTTAGAGGAACTTAAGGCCGAAGATAAGGTTGAGCAGACCGATAGAGCAGAGAACGTAGAGGAACTTGTAAATAAGGCGGCAGATTTTGATGCGGCTAATCCTAATGGAACTTTAAGTGAGTTTCTTCAGGAGGTAGCTTTGGTTGCAGATATAGACAGTCTTGATGAAAATCAGGATTATGTTGTTCTTATGACTTTGCATGGAGCTAAAGGTCTTGAGTTTCCAAGAGTATTTTTGGCTGGTATGGAAGATGGCCTTTTCCCCAGCTTCATGAGTATTACCGCAGACAACAGCGATGAGGAACTTGAGGAAGAAAGACGACTTTGCTATGTTGGCATTACTCGTGCCATGGAAAAGCTGTTTATAACAGCTGCCAGAACTCGTATGGTAAGAGGCGAGATACAGTATGGTAAGCTTTCGAGATTTGTAAAAGAAATTCCAGAGGAATTATTTGGTGGTGACAAACCTTCAAATGTTAAGAAGGAAAGAGAAGTTCCAAACTATACCCCTAGAAGCAGTGTTTATGGACGAAGCTATTCGGGTGGTGGACTTTCGGCAGCAGATTTTTTGAAGTCGACAGGTACGGCTTCTGGTGCTTCAGCTGCGACAACAGCCAGAACTTCTTATACTGCCAGGAGCTTATCGTCTGTTGCAACTAAAGGAGCACCAGTTAGTGGAAAACCAGACTATGTTGTTGGTGACAGGGTGCATCATATCAAGTTTGGTGATGGAACAGTGCTGTCGCTTGTAAATGGTGGAAGAGATTACGAGGTAACAGTTCAATTTGATTCTGCAGGAACTAAAAAAATGTTTGCAGGCTTTGCAAAACTGCAGAAAATATAGTTTGATTTTATATAGTCCTATGCTAAAATAGACTAAATATGAAGATAGGAGGATTGCTCTATGAGATATACTATAGATGATTTACAGGATATTATTGATAACGCTAAAAACACCAAACTGCTTAACAGACTTCGTAAGCAGGAAGTGGTAGTTACCAAAAAGAAATGTGGACTTAAGGTTGCTATTATTGTGCTGACAGCTCTTGCTGTACTTAGTGCGGTAGCATACTTTGTTTACAACTACCTTTCATCAGATGATACTGATCCTGAAATTGATTTCGATGATGATTTTGATGAAGAGTTCTTTGAGGACGATGAAGAATCAGATGATGAAGAGGACGATGAAGTCTAGAATCTAGTTGACAAATAACGTTTCTGAGCAGGAGGATTCTCCTGCTCAATTATTATGAAGATGAGAAAGCAAAAGAAAAATAAAAACGCAGATTTAGATGCAATAATTGGAACATTTAAAACAGTTGAACCTGACTGTGTACATTTTGGCGAGTGTGGCGGATGCTATATGCGTCAGCTTTCCTATGTGGATCAGCTAAAAGCGAAGGATGCAGCTGTAAAAAAACTTTTTATGGAAGTTATTCCAGAAGAGTTTGACTCAATATATGAAGGAATTACCGCATCCCCAGTTACTAACGGATATCGAAATAAGATGGAGTTTTCTTTTGGCGATATGGAAATGGGTGGTCTGCTCACTTTGGGTCTTCATAAAAAAGGCAGCTTTTATGACATTTTGCCAGTGTGTGAGTGCCAGATTGTAGATGCAGATTTTAGAACCATCTTAAAAGAAACACAGCAGTTCTTTAGAGAAAGAAATATCACTTACCTTCACAAGAGAACACATGAAGGTTATTTGCGTCATCTTCTTATAAGAAAGGCCAGATTTACTGGTGAAATTTTAGTTGATCTTGTAACAGTGAAAACTTGTCCGCAAGGGGAAGACTTTGAAAAGACGCTGCTTAGGGACTACACTGATTTACTTACTTCGCAGAAATACGAGGGAAAGCTTTGCGGCGTTCTTCATACTAAAAATGATTCTCTTGCTGATACTGTCATGGATGAGGGTACTGACATTCTTTTTGGTGAGTCCTATTTTTATGAGGAACTTCTCGGACTAAGATTTAAAATTACACCATTTTCGTTCTTCCAGACCAATTCAGCAGGTGCAGAAGTTCTTTATTCTAAAGCCAGGGATTTTCTTTTATCAGCCCTTCCAGGTGGCAATTTGAACGGAAAAGTTCTATATGATCTTTATTCTGGAACTGGCACAATAGCTCAGCTTCTTTCGCCTGTTTGCGAGAAAGTAGTTGGCGTTGAGATCGTTGAAGAAGCAGTAGAAGCTGCAAAAGAAAATGCAGCCTTAAATGGAATCTCAAATTGTGAATTTATTGCGGGAGACGTGCTTAAGGTAATCGATGATATGCCGGTTAAGCCAGACTGCATCGTCCTTGATCCACCACGCGATGGCATACATCCTAAGGCTTTACCAAAGATAATAAACTTTGGCGTAGACTATATTTTATACATTGCATGTAAACCAAAGAGCCTTGCCAGGGATTTGCCTGCATTTATGGCACACGGCTATAAGCCTGTACGCATGTGTACCGTGGATCAGTTCCCTTCGACTCAACATTATGAAAGTCTTTGCCTCTTAAGGAGAGAAAAGGCATAAATGTTTAATTATTTTATTTTCCCAGTCAGCATAATATACTGTGAAGTCCTTCTTTTGGAATCCACAGTAGGTATAGGAGATGCTAGGTATATATTGTACATAGCATTGTTTTCTGCGTGCTTTGGTATGCTTGGAACTATATTTACTGGATTGTTCCAGGAAAAAGTAAATCGCATATTAAAAGCGGTGATGCTGGCTATTAATGGTATCTTCTATCTTGCTATGTACATGTCTTATGTTGCATTTGCTGTTTTCTATGATTTGAATACCATGGTTGGCGGAGCGGAAGGAGCAATCATTGACTTTAAATATGAACTGCTTCGAATTTTCCTTGAGCCAGCAACTGTTTTGCATATGATTCTGTTTTTGATTCCGTTTGCAATGTACATGGTTTTGGGAATTAAGCTTAATTTTGATAAGGGCGAAAAACTCGAATACAAGATGGCGCTTGCGCTTGGAATTATGGCACTCTTTTTCTATTATGGCCAAATGGTTTCGGTTTCATATAATACAGAGGATTTTGTAGTTGAAACTTCGACATATAGTTTCCAGGAGTCAGTTCCAAGGTTTGGACTTTTGAAATCCCTGGAGCATGAAATTTCTAATCTTGCTAATGGTACGAATGGACAGAACCTTTCTTTTGAAACTACGGTGGAGGAGACTACTGTAATTGAGGAAAGACAGGATAAAGTTGAAGAAGCTACTGTAGAAGCTAAAACCGAGGAAGCAGTTGTCGAGGAGCCTATTGTATACGAACCAAATGTACTTGATATAGATTTTGAAGCATTGGCGCAGGATGCCCCGGAACACCTTGCGGCTTTGGACAGATACGTGGCAAGTGTCAAGCCGACTATGAAGAATGAATACACTGGGCTTTTTGAGGGGAAGAACCTTATTCTCATCACTGCAGAGGCATTTACTGCAGAGGTAATAGATGAAAAAAGAACGCCTACACTTTATCGAATGGCGACTAAAGGAATAAACTTTAACGACTATTATCAGCCTACGCTTGCTGGAACAACTGGTGGGGAGTATCACAACATATTTGGTATGCTTGCAACAGCTGGTGGAAAATCTGTAAAAAATACTTCTAATCATCTCAACTATATGACTATGGGAAATCAGCTTGATATGCTTGGATATACCGGTGCTGCTTTCCACAATGGTAATTATGATTTCTACGACAGAAATATTACACATAATAACCTTGGGTATTCAGACGGCTTTAAGGCACTGGGTAACGGACTTGAGGATATGGTAAATAGCAAAGACAGATATAGCGATGAAGAGCTATTTAAAGGAACCTTGCCTTTATATGAAGATAAGCAGCCTTTTAATCTTTACTATATGACCTATTCTGGACATAGCCCTTATGTTTCTGGAAATAACTTTACAAAGGAACATATTGAGCAGGTGCAGGATACTCCTTACTGTGATTTCGTAAAGAACTACCTTGCGACTCAGATGGAACTCGAGGATGCCATGACCTGGACAATATCAGAGCTTGAGAGAAAAGGTATAGCTGATGATACAGTAATCGTTATAGGAACTGATCATTTTCCATATGGTCTTGGTAATGATGGAGAAGGAAGCTCGTACAAGTATATTTCTGAATTGTACGGCTATGATATAGGTGATGATACATTTAAGCGTGATCATAATAGATTAATTATCTGGAGTGGCTGTCTTGAGGATAAGGATCCTATTGTAGTTGATGATCCTGTTTTTAGTATTGATATATTGCCTACTCTCTTGAACCTTTTTGGCGTAGAGTATGACTCCAGACTTCTTCCTGGAACAGATGCTTTATCTGATTCAGAGCATATAGTTTATTCAACCAGTTATTACTGGAAAACTAATAAGGGAACCTATGAAGGTGGACACTTTACCCCCTTGACAGAGGGCGAAGAAGTATCAGATAATTATATTTTGGAAACAAATAAAAAAGTGAAGGATAAGCTTACTTATTCAAAAGGAGTTTTGTCTTTAGATTACTATAGACACGTGTTTGGAAATGATGAAAAATAATAAGTTTATAAAGTTTATGGCCGGTGTTTTAGTTAGTGCTCTTTGCTTTGCACCGTTGTCTGCAAATGCTGAGGGAATTGACAATATCTTGTTTGGCTCATGGAACGGTACAACTACCAACCATGCGGGATCGTTTATGGAGTTTGCTGTAGAGGGTGCGGGAAGTCTTACATTTGATGTAAATAATTATGGCGATGTAAAGATTAAAATTGACGACAATGATCCTGCCTTTCTTATGAACCAGTCATACGAGTTAGGTGCAGGACATCATGAAATTTCACTTTTTGTCGAAAAGGTTTCAGACAGAAAAGAAGGGGTGACATTCAATACCGCAAGACTTACCAGTGGTACTTTTGCAAAGTCTCAAAAAGAGCAGTATCTTTTCATTGGTGATTCACTTTTTGAGGGATTTAGTTCACTTGGAAATTACCAGCATTCTTATGAAAACTCTATTCCTTATCGAATTGGAGAGATAATGGATGTTGTTCCTATTGCAATAGCGGCTCCTGGCTCGGGAATTGTTGCAAAAGAAATATTTTCGACAATCGAGGATATGGCTTTCCAAAATGAAATCAACTGCAATCCAACTAAGATTTTTATTTCTGCAGGTTCGAATGATATAAAACTTAACATTTCTCCATTAGAGGAGAAAGCTTCTTATCAGCATCTTGTAAATACTGTGCATGATAAGTTCCCAAATGCAACTATTTACTGTCTTGTGCCTCTTTACGGCCAGGCATATAGCTCAGTTATGCATGAGATGACTGGGTGTGAAATTATAGATACAAACGGCTGGCAGATTACTTTTACTGATAAGCTTCATCCAGATGCTGAGTCTCAGCTTATTTATGCAGAGGATGTTTGTGCTTATCTTGGAAAGCCTGTATATGAGGGATTTGATGCAAAGACAAATTTCCCTTCTACTATTACTGATCCAAAGGGAATCGCTCTTCGTGCTGAGATTATGGCAAAAAGAGGCTTGGATCCTAGCCTGACAGAACTTCAGGTACATAAAGGCCAGGTTACAGTAGCTGCACCTACGGCTGCAACAAATCAGGCGGGAACAAACAACAGCCTTCCTCAGATAAAAGTGGATATTCACGAATAAGATGTTATTTAATTCACTTCAGTTTCTGATATTTTTCCCAATAGCGATACTTGTATATTATGCGTGTCCGAAAAAGGCACGCTATATTTGGTTGCTTATTTGTTCGTATTATTTCTATATGTCGTGGAATCCGGAGTATGCGCTTTTGATTTTGGCGTCTACGGTGATAACTTATGTGGGAAGTCTTATCATTGGAAGTGAAGGCGTTTCTAATAAGCCAGATAAAAAGCGAAAGGCAGTTTTGGTTGCCGTTCTTCTGTCGAATCTTTTTATCCTGGGATTTTTCAAGTATTCAGGTCTTCTTATAGACAGTGTAGTTTATGTATTTGGAAAGATTGGAGTTTATCTTACAAAACCTACTTTTGATATTATTCTGCCGGTCGGTATTTCATTCTATACGTTCCAGGCGCTTTCATACTCTATAGATGTTTATAAGGGTGAGTTTAAACCTGAAAAGAATTTCTTTAAGTATGCTCTTTTTGTGTCGTTTTTCCCACAGCTTGTAGCAGGTCCTATTGAAAGATCAAAAAATCTCTTAGGACAGATTCAGAAGGTTCATGAGATAAAGTTTAATATAGAAAAGGTGTATCACGGTCTTTTGACCATGCTTTGGGGATTTTTCCTTAAGATGGTAATTGCAGACAGATTATCTATTTTGGTTGATGGCGTGTATGCAAGGTTTTATATCTATGGCGGAGTAGAACTATTATTCACAGCTCTAGCTTTTACGATACAGCTTTATTGTGACTTTGCAAGTTACTCAACTATTGCAATAGGTGCGGCAGAGGTTCTTGGCTTTACTCTTATGGAAAACTTTGATGCACCACATCTTTCTATGTCTATAAAGGAATTTTGGCGCAGATGGCACATCTCGCTTTCAAGCTGGTTCAAAGACTACCTCTATATTCCTATGGGTGGTAGCAGAGTGAAAAAGAGCCGCAGATACTTTAATCTTATGGTGACATTTCTTGTTTCGGGTCTTTGGCATGGGGCAAGTTGGAACTATGTTATCTGGGGTGGTATTCATGGACTTTATCAGATAATAGGTGAGATGCTTATGCCTATTAGAAATAAAATCAGAAGCATTTTAGGACTGGAAGAAGATTGTGCTACAGTCAAGGTACTTAGAACTGCCATGACATTTTTGCTGGTTGCACTTGCCCTGGTTGTATTTAGAGCGCCAAATATGTCTCAGGCCATTTCGTTTTTGAAGAGAATAGTTATGGATTTTGATCCATGGATTCTGTTTACCGGTGGAGTATATGAACTTGGATTAGACAGACCAGAAATGAATATAGCGTTCTGCGCTGTAGCTTTGATGGTTGTTGCAGATGTGATTAAATACAAAAAACGTATTACTATTGTTGATGCAGTTTTAAAGAAGGACTGGCTTTTCCAGGTGGTGTCAGTAACAGCTCTTCTTTTGGTGGTATTTATATTTGGTGTATATGGACCAGCTTTTGATGCTCAGGCCTTTATATATTTCCAATTTTAGGTTATGAAAAAGAAAATTTTGTACGGCTTGGCACTTGTGCTAGCCATCACAATTTCATTTACGGCTTTTCACAAGGTCTTCTCTTTTAAATATGGAGAAGGTATTTACAATTTTAAAGCCTATAGGGAACTTCCGAAGGATTCTTTGGACCTTCTTTTGATTGGCAGCTCTCATGCCTTTGAGGATATAAATCCTGCCATCTTATGGGAAGATGATGGAATAGCAGCCTTTGATCTTTGCGGTGAGTTCCAGCCTATGTGGAATAGTTACTATAATCTTCAGGAGGCTCTTAAATATCAGACTCCTAAGCTTGTTTTGCTTGAAGGCTATACTTTGACTTTGGATCTTGAATATTCTGAGCCGGAACGAATAATAAAGAATACCTATGGATTAAAGCCGTCTGTAAACAGGATAAAGTCAAACCAGGTAAGTACTCCTAAAGGAGAGCATTTGTCTTATCTGTTAGAGTATATTCAGTATCACAACAGATATAATGCGATTGAGGCTGAAGATTTTAAGAAGTATAAGGATAATGAGAAAAAATATAAAGGCTGGAAGGGCTTTGGTAATAATTTTGAGGTGATGGAGTTCCCAGATTATGAACCAGTAATAAATGATGGTACAAGGGGCGATATTCCTGACAAACAGGAAGAATATTATATCAAGATTATAGAAATGTGTCAGGAGAGGAACATACCACTTCTTATCACAGTCAGCCCTTATGCTGGTTATACTATGAAAGAAATGGCTATACATAATACAGCAGCAGATATTGCGGCAAGCTATGGCGTTCCATTTGTAAACTATAATGAATACACAAAGGAAATGGGCTTTGATGGCATGACGGATGCGGCTGATACAGGGCACTTAAGCGCTGCAGGCAGTGCTAAGCTTACCCATTTCATGGCACCATACTTCCTTGAAAATTATGAGTGGGAAGATCATACAGGTGATCCTAAATATGAATCATGGGATAAGGATGCTCATTATTATAATAATCAAATGATAGATCATAAGCTTGGAGAAATCACGGATACAGATGAGTATGCCGAAGAACTTACAAAATTAAATGATGATTTTATATTTGTTGTATACGCATATAGCGAAGACTGGTCGTCGGATTTAATTGTACAGTATATGGATTTATTAGCAGATAAAGGATTAAATCTATATGGTGATGAGAAGGCTATGGTTTATGAAGATGGTGAGGTCACTTTAGCTTCTCCTCATAAAGAAGGGTATTTTTATTCGAAGAGATTTGATGGAAAAGAACTTCTAATTGACGAAGAAGGCATTTTCTTTGATAGAATAAATTATGGAAAAGTTAAAAATGGAATTAACATTACTATATATGATAAAATAACAGGCGAGGTGGCAGATGCCGTTGGAATAACTCCATTTGGCATAGAAAGATAATGGAAAATACATATTCGTTAAAAAATCCAGATAACAAAAAGGCTTTATACGAAGGTTTAAAAGCAGGAGTTCCAATAGGACTTGGATACTTTGCGGTATCCTTTTCGCTTGGAATAGCAGCTGCAAATGGAGGCATAGGACCAGTAGGCGGAGCAGTTTCTTCCCTGCTTTGTTTGGCGTCAGCTGGTGGCTATGCAGGCTTTATGGTTATATCTACTTTAGGAACCTATTTTGAGATGGTTCTAATGATGTTTATAGCAAACATTAGGTATGTTCTTATGAGCTGTGCATTATCCCAAAGGGTTGATCCTGATCTTCCGTTTGTTCATAGATTTTTCATGGGATATTTGGTTACTGATGAAATTTTTGCGGCTCAGGTGGCAAGAGAAGGAACCTTAAATCCTATATTCTCGTATGGATGTGGAATAGTTGCAGCACCTTTGTGGTCCTTTGGTACTGCATTAGGTTGTATCGCGGGTCAACTAATGCCAATCCGCTTGGTTTCAGCATTTTCTGTTGCTCTCTATGGAATGTTCCTAGCATGTATTATTCCGCCGGCAAGAAAGAGCAGAGTAGTATTTGGACTGGTTGCAGTCAGTTTCATCTTAAGCTACATATGCTCGGTCGCACCAGTCATTAGTTCGTTATCAGCTGGAATACGCACTGTAATTTTAACTGTGGTGATTTGTTCTGCAGCAGCGATTTTGTTCCCAAGAAAGGAGGAAGATAATGAGTCATAATCAGGTGATTTACATTGCTATCATGGCAATCGTAACTTTGGCAATAAAAATTCTTCCTTTGACATTAATTAGAAAGCAGATAAAGAATCAGTTCATTCAGTCCTTTCTTTATTATGTACCTTATGTTACATTAGCAGTAATGACATTCCCGGCTATCATGGAGGCTACCCAAAGCCCATTGGCAGGTATTCTTGCACTGGTAGTTGGTTTAGTTGCAGCTTGGTTTAACGCGGGATTATTTCCAGTTGCGGTTATATGCTGCGTTGTTGTTTTTGTTAGTGAATTCTTTTTGATCTAGGAGAATATATGAAATATTCAGGAATTGGTGGACAGGCCGTAATCGAAGGCGTAATGATGAAAAATCTTGAGAAGTACGCCGTGGCTGTTAGAAAACCTGACGGTGAGATTGATGTCCAGGTGAAAAATACAAAACCACTTTTTGCAAATGAGAAACTAAGAAAGATTCCTATCGTAAGAGGTGTTGTTTCTTTTCTGGATTCCCTTGTTACAGGAATGGAAACTTTAGAACATTCTGCATCCTTCTTTGAGGATGAGGAAAAAGATTCAGATAAAAAACCAAAGACAGAAGCTGAAAAAAAGAAAGCAGAAAGAAAAGAAAAGGCAACAATGGCCGGAACATTAATTCTATCTTTAATTTTTGCCTTGGGGTTATTTTTCTTTCTGCCATATGGTTTGTCGCTTCTTTTATATAAGTTTACAGATAATTATATGATTATTGCTGCTGCAGAAGGTGTTCTTCGATTCGTAATCTTTCTTTTATATGTATGGCTTATTTCATATATGGAAGATATAAAAAGAACCTATATGTATCATGGGGCAGAACACAAATGTATTAATTGCATTGAAGCAGGAAGACCACTTGACATAGCAAATGTAAGAATCAGTTCAAGATTTCACAAAAGATGCGGAACCAGCTTTTTATTATTCGTTGTAATCATTAGTATAGTCTGCTTCATGTTTATAAGAGTGGATAACAGACTTTATCAGCTTTTATTAAGACTAGTTTTAATTCCTGTCATAGCGGGTATATCTTATGAGTTTATTCGCTTCGCTGGTCGTGGCGATAATATATTCGTTAAAATTGTTTCAGCACCAGGAATGTGGCTTCAGCGCCTTACCACTAAAGAACCAACTGACGATATGATTGAAGTTGGTATTGCCAGTGTAGAGGCAGTATTTGACTGGAGAAAATATCTTAAAGATGAGTACAATCTGGTTGTTCCTGTTGTAAACAACATGAAGAAAGAACCAAAGAAAGATAGTGAGGATATTATATCTTGATTTAAATTGCGGCGTAGCTGGTGATATGATGTGTGCCGCTTTATATGACCTTCTTTCGGATGAAAAGAGAGTAGAATTTATCGAAAAGATGAATTCCCTTTATGATGGGGTAAAGATATCTACCAGCGAGGTGCCAAGAGGCGGTGTTTCAGCTGTTAAGTATACTGTAGATATACATGGCGTAATCGAGGGCGAAAATGATCATCATCACCATCAAGAAGAGCATCATGGTCATCACCACCATCACCATAGATCAATGTCAGAAGTTTTGAGTATAATTGATGACTTTGATTTGGATAATAAGGTAAAAGAAGACGCAAAAGGCGTTTATAGTATGATTGCTGAGGCTGAGAGCCTTGTTCACGGAGAATCGGTTACGGAGATTCATTTCCACGAAGTAGGCATGCTTGATGCCATATTTGATGTTACAGGCTGTGCCCTGGCGATGAATATGCTCGAAATAGATGCGGTTTTTGCAACTGACATCGTAACAGGTTTTGGTACAGTACATTGTGCTCACGGTGAACTTCCCGTTCCAGCACCTGCAACGGCAAATCTTTTAGAAGGAATGCCGACAAAACCTGGTGATATTAAATCAGAACGATGCACTCCAACTGGAGCAGCACTTGCAAGGTACTACGTAAATGATTTTATAGATATTCCAGTTATGTCGCTTGAAGACCTGGGCTTTGGAGCTGGATCAAAAGAATTTGAAGGATCCATAAGCTGCGTTAAGGCAATATTGGGTGAGATAGAGTAGTGATAATAAAAATGGAGCCTCATTGTGAGGCTCCATTTTTTATATCTTATCCTATATTATTCACCCAAGTAAGCTTTTCTTACGTTGTCATCATTGAGAAGATCACTGGCTTTTCCAGAAAGTGAAACGTTGCCAGTTTCAAGAACATAAGCTCTGTCTGCAATGCCAAGGGCTTTTTTAGCGTTCTGCTCAACGAGAACTACTGTAAGACCACGGTCTTTGATGCTCTGGATGATTTTGAAAATCTCATCTACGAAGATTGGAGAAAGTCCCATTGAAGGCTCATCCATAAGGATGATTTCCGGGTTGCTCATAAGTGCACGGCCCATTGCAAGCATCTGCTGCTCACCACCAGAGAGAGTACCAGCAAGCTGTTTTTCTCTTTCCTTAAGTCTAGGGAAACTTTCATATACGGATTTTAAGTTATTTTCGATTTCGAGGGTGTCTTTTCTTGTGTAAGCACCCATCTTAAGGTTATCAAGTACGCTAAGCTGAGCGAATACTCTACGACCTTCTGGAACATGAGCCATACCCATAGTAACAATCTTGTGGCTTGGGATTTTGGTGATGTCAGTTCCATCAAGGATGATGCTGCCGGATGTTGGGCTTAACATACCACTTATAGTCTGAAGGACGGTAGTTTTACCAGAACCGTTTGCTCCGATTAAGGCTACAACCTCTCCTTTGTTTACTTCAAAAGAAATTCCCTTGAGGGCCTTGATTACGCCGTAGTTAACGACCAGGTCCTTTATCTCTAATAATGCCATAGTCGCCTCCTATTCTCCTAAATATGCTTTTATTACTTCTGGGTCAGATAAAACCTTACTGGTTTCGCCCTGAGTAAGAACTGCGCCAAAGTTAAGTACGGTAAGCTTTTCACAGATACCAGCAACAAGCTTCATATCGTGCTCGATAAGAAGGATGGTAATACCAAACTCTTTACGGATTAAAGCGATGGTATCCATGAGCTCTGCGGTCTCGTTAGGGTTCATACCAGCAGCAGGCTCATCGAGAATTAGAAGCTTTGGATTGGTTGCCATTGCACGGGCAATTTCAAGCTGTCTTTGATTACCGTATGGAAGAGAAGACGCCATAGTGTCTTTTTCTCCTTCAAGACCAAAAATAGTAAGAAGCTCAAGAGCTTTTTCGTCCATGAGTTTTTCCATCTTAAAATACTTTGGTGTTCTTAAGATGGCATCGTATGAGTGGTATTTGTAAGTATTGTGAAGACCTACCTTTACGTTATCAAGAACTGTCATATCTTCGAAAAGACGGATGTTCTGGAAGGTTCTTGCAATACCAGATTTATTTATATCGCTGGTCTTTTTGCCGGTGATATCTACGCCATCAAGAAAGATGTTTCCACTGGTGGGTTTGTAGATACCGCTGAGCATATTAAATACGGTTGTCTTACCGGCACCGTTTGGTCCGATAAGTCCGTAAAGATCACCTTTTTCTATGTTGAGGTTAAAGTCGTCAACAGCTTTAAGTCCTCCAAAGGAAATACTTAAGTTCTTTACTTCAAGTAAGCTCATTACTGTACCTCCTTTTCTTTTTTGCCAAATTTAAGTTTCTTTTGTAAGCTTGCACCGTCAAGACCATGAACTTCGCGCCAGGTCTTAACTCCTGGAGCCCAGTTAAAGATCATAAGGGCGATAAGTACGATACTGTAGATAAGCATACGGTAATCTGCAAGGCCTCTTAAAAGCTCTGGGAGAGCGTAGAGGATAACAGTCGCGATGATTGTTCCGCGAAGAGAACCGATGCCACCTAAAACTACATATACAAGAAGCATGATTGACATGTTGTAACCAAAGTTCTTGGTGGTAGCTGTAAGTGAGTTTAAGTTATGAGCATATAAAACGCCGCCAAGTCCAGCGATACCTGCTGAAAGAGTGAATGCGATGATTTTATACTTGGTAATGTTGATACCGATTGTCTCAGCTGCAATTCTGTTGTCACGAATAGCAGTAACAGCTCGACCGGTTCTTGAGTTTACAAAGTTGTAAACGATTACAAGGCAAAGGATGATAAGAAGAATACCTATTGTGAAGGTAGCCTGCTTAGGAGTACCGGTAATACCCTGTGGTCCGTTTAAAATAACCTCGCCATCAGCAGCCATGTTAAGTGATGCAGTATCTTTCATTGAGAAGTGGAAACCATCAGCGTCACGTCCAATGAAGAGGGTGTTAATGATGTTTTTAATAATTTCGCCAAATGCTAAAGTTACGATTGCGAGGTAGTCACCTTTAAGGCGAAGAACTGGGATTGCAATTAAAAATCCAAAGATCATTGCAACAATTCCGCCTACAGCAAGTGCAAGGAGAAATCTTAATGCATCTGGAATAGCATCCTTGAATATCATTGAGAAAAGCGAGCTTGAGTACGCGCCAACACACATGAAACCTGCGTGTCCTAAAGAAAGCTCACCTAAATATCCTACACAAAGGTTAAGACCGATTGCAGCGAGGATATACACAGTCATAGGAACCAAAAGGCCAGAGAAAAGACCAGATAATGCTCCTGCAAGGCTTAAAATCTCGATAAAGGCATAGAAGATAACTACTATTGCCAGAGTGATAAGCATTTGTTTTGTTTTCTTGTTAATCTTAATATTTTTCATGCCGCACCTACACTTTCTCGTGGATCTGCTTGCCTAAAATACCGGAAGGTTTAACAAGAAGAACGATAATCAAAACTGCAAAGGTGATAGCATCTGAAAGCTGACTTGAGATGTATGCCTTTGAAAGAATCTCGATAACACC
>JAKSSE010000034.1 GCA_024403255.1 Lachnospiraceae bacterium | reverse complement strand
ATTACAAATATGTCGCCTAAACTTGCATTAAAAATCAATTCTGCTGGTACGCGACTGTCAGAACATGTAACAACAATAGCATAGGGATGTTGACCGTTTTTTGCTAAATCCGTTCTAAGTGAATCGTCAACATTTGGTGTAATGTTTTCTGATAAATACTTTTCATTTCCGTCTAAGAGCTTTTCAAGAGCCTCCTTAGCATTTTCTGGTTTTGAATCATTGCTCTTTGCTCTAAAAGAACATGCTGTTGTACAAAGAGCAAAAGTTATAACTAAAAGAGTTACTAAAGTTTTTTTCATATTGTTTTCCATTTCAAATATAATACGTAGTTTTTATGTGTTAACGTAGATATTGTA
This sequence comes from Lachnospiraceae bacterium, assembly GCA_024403255.1. Lineage (GTDB taxonomy): Bacteria > Bacillota > Clostridia > Lachnospirales > Lachnospiraceae > JAKSSE01. Next base: position 15,495 of record JAKSSE010000034.1, on the reverse strand, counting down.
AGGGTTTAAGTTGATTACTTCAAGGTAATATGAAGTATGTGTGAGTACGAAGTCGATAAAGGTAATATATCAAGCTGCTTTGGAATTATTACTTACGCCCTATTTTTGCCACATGGATTTACCATCTAAAATAAGTATGCTATGATAGCGAAGTAGGAATAATCTTTTTATAAGATTTAATTTTGCAGTAAAAGGAGAAAGAATTATGGAAATTAGTTATCAGTCAAGCCCAGCGACATCATTTATTGCATTTATTGCAGTAGTTGCAGTTCTCGTTGCAGTTTGGAAAATCTTTAACAAGGCTGGTGAGCCAGGTTGGAAAGCACTCATCCCATTTTATAATCTTTACACTGAGTACAAGATTTTCTGGGGTAAGGGTTGGATGTTCCTTTTGACTTTAATCCCAGTAGTAAACGTTGTTGTAGGTATCATGTTAATGCACAAGATGTCTAAGTCATTTGGTCATGGTGTAGGATTTACATTAGGTCTTATTTTCTTACCATATGTCTTCTTCTTGATTCTTGGCTTCAACGGCGACGAGTATCAGGGACCACAGTAAAAAAGATAATTTAGAGTATCTTAGGTAGCCTTCGGGCTGCCTTTTTCTATGCGAGAAGATATGGAGTTGCTTGACATAACTTGTCAAAACTTATAATATAATATTGTTGTTTGTGTGATATTAACAGTATCATTACTGTACAATGAAAATTTAATAAAGGAGGTGCTCCAAGTTGTCACCAGTTATTTTAGTTGTAATTGCTGTTGTGGCTTCTTTACTTGTAGCAATTCCTTGTACTCTAGCTATAGCCAATGCTCGTAATGCAAAGGCTGGTTCTAAAAAAATCGGCTCTGCAGAGGAGAAGGCAAGAGAGATTATCGACGATGCAATCAAAACCGCTGAAAGCAAGAAGCGTGAAGCGTTATTGGAAGCAAAAGAAGAAAATCTTAAGATCAAAAATGATCTGGACAAGGAAATCAAGGAGAGAAGAAACGAAGTTTCTCGTGGAGAGCGTCGTATAGCCCAGAAAGAAGAGAATCTGGATAGAAAGACCGAAGCACTTGAGAAACGCGAGGCAAACCTTTCTCACAGGGAGGAAGAGGTCGCAAAGAAGCAGAAGGAAGTTGATGAGCTTTCTGCGAGACGCGTACAGGAGCTCGAAAGAGTTTCAGGACTCACCTCCGAACAAGCTAAGGAATTTCTTCTTAAGACTGTAGAAGAAGATGTTAAGCTTGATACTGCAAAGCTCATAAAAGAGCTTGAAACAAGAGCTAAAGAAGAAGCAAATAAGAAAGCAAGAGATTATGTCGTTACTGCAATTCAGAAGACTGCAGTAGATCATGTGGCAGAGACTACTTTATCAGTTGTAAACTTGCCATCAGATGACATGAAGGGCCGTATCATCGGTCGTGAAGGTCGAAATATTCGTACTCTTGAGACTCTTACTGGCGTTGAACTTATTATCGATGATACACCAGAAGCAGTCATCTTATCCGCTTTTGATCCAGTGCGTAGAGAAATTGCTCGTATCGCACTTGAAAAACTCATTGCTGACGGACGTATCCATCCAGCTCGCATTGAGGAAAGTGTTGAGAAGGCACAGAAAGAAGTTGATGTAGCCATCAAGGAAGCAGGAGAGTCTGCAACACTTGAGGTTGGTGTACATGGACTTCATCCTGAATTAGTTAAACTTTTGGGACGTATGAGATATCGTACAAGTTACGGTCAGAACGCCCTTAAACATTCTATCGAAGTATCGCTCATCACCGGTCAGCTTGCAGCTGAACTTGGTCTTGATGTACGTACCGCTAAGCGTGCAGGTCTTCTTCATGATATCGGTAAAGCCGTAGATCATGAGATGGAAGGTACTCATATTCAGCTTGGTGTAGATATTTGTAAAAAGTATAAAGAATCAGCTCTTATAATTAACGCAGTAGAAGCTCATCATGGAGATGTAGAGCCCGAATCACTTATCGCTTGCCTTGTTCAGGCCGCTGATGCAATTAGCGCAGCTCGTCCAGGTGCAAGACGTGAGACAATCGAGACCTACTCTAATAGACTACAGCAGCTTGAAGACATCACATCTGAGTTTAAGGGTGTTGAGAAGTCCTTCGCTGTTCAGGCAGGTCGTGAAATCCGTGTTATGGTTGTTCCAGAACAGGTTTCAGACGCAGACATGGTACTTATGGCAAGAGATATTTCTAAACGTATTGAAGACGAGATGGAATATCCAGGTCAGATTAAAGTTAATGTCGTTCGCGAGTCCCGCGTAATTGATTACGCTAAGTAAATCATAAGCCAATCGCATCTGCGGTTGGCTTTTTTTAAGGAAATATTATGGAACATGTTAAAAGAATAAAAAGAGAAGTAGTATATGAAGGAACCATAGTTGACTTTTGTCAGGATACTATGGAACTTCCTGATGGAACCTTGCAAAAGTGGGATTTGGTTCATCATAGAAAAGGAGCAGCAGCTGTTGTTGCTGTCGACAATGATGGAAAGCTTGTTATGGTAAAGCAATATAGACCAGCTCTTGACAGAGAAACTTTAGAGATACCTGCTGGTGCGAGAGACAGTGTTACTGAGGATACGAAAATAGCAGCTTTACGTGAATTAGAAGAGGAAGCAGGCTATAAGGCAAATAAGTGTGAACTTTTCTTTAAGATAAAATCAACAGTTGCATTTTGCGATGAGTTCATAGATGTTTATCTTGCAACTGATTTGGTTGAAACCAAGCAGAATTTAGACCCGGAAGAATTCATAGATGTTTATCATGTAGATATAGATGAATTGGTCAAAAAAGTTTTTGCTTGCGAAATAGAGGACAGCAAGACTGTAGCTGCGATTATGGCGTATGCTTATAAGGTGAAGAAATGATAAAAACTGATGGAATAATTTTTGATATGGATGGTACTATTTGGGATAATACCCCTCTTTTTGCACAGTCATGGAATAAAGCTGCAAAGATGATGGGATATGATACAACTTTTACCAAAGAGACATTGATGGCCGAATTTGGAAAAACCATGCAGGATATAGCTGACGATATAATTCCAGATGAAGATCCAGAAAAAAGATATAAAACCCTTAAACTTTGTGAAGAAGTTGAAATGGATGATCTACGAAAGAGCCCTGAGGATACCTGTTATGAAGGTCTTGAGGATACATTAAAAGCTCTGGTGGATAAAGGAATTAAGCTTTATGTTGTAAGTAACTGCCAGTCTGGATATATTGAGCTTTATTTTGAGAAGAGCGGTCATGGCAAATATTTTACAAACATTCTTTGCTATGGAGATAACGGTCTAGGTAAAGCTGATAATTTAAAAAAGCTTATTGAAGAAAATAATATTAAAGCTCCAGTATATGTCGGTGATATTCAGGGAGATAAGAATGCATGCGACGCTGCAGGTGTTCCGTTTATCTGGGCAGCATATGGATATGGAGAGAGTGTAGACTCATATGTGGCCAAAATAGATGACATAAAAGAGTTAAAAGAGCTTGTTTGAAAAAAATTTTTATGTAAATCTTTTTTCGATATATTGAGGTACTAAAGTACTAGATAAACTATATATTGTATTTTTTGAAAAAACGCGTCAAACCCCAGTAAAAATGGGGTTTGACTTATGTAAAGAGACAAATTATAATCAGTAATATCCTTTTTTCTTAAGGGGATAATATGCAAAAATTACGAATTATGTAAACTTGTATTTGATATAATTTTAATGCTTAATCTAGAAGAATTATTTAAAAAATTCATAGGTTTTATTCATGTAACTAAGGGCACCTCAACTAATACAGAGGTTTCTTATCTTCGTGATCTTCATCAGATGCAGATGTATTTGGCTGCCTCTGGTGTTAAGGATGTTGATGGAATTACTAAAGAGCATCTTTCTAATTACGTTGCATCCCTTACTTCGGCAGGAAAGAAAGCCACAACTATTTCGAGAAGTATTGCTTCAATGAAGGCTTTTTTTGCATATCTTACTGCTAAGAAGATTATTGAGAAAAATCCGGCTGAATCGCTTAAGACTCCAAAGATTGAAAAGAAGGAGCCAACAATCCTTTCGAAAGAAGAGGTTGTCAGACTTATCGAGTGTGTTGATAAGGATACTCCTAAAGAGATTCGCGACAGAGCAATGCTTGAGCTTATGTATGCGACAGGTATGAGAGTTACAGAGCTTATCAGTATGAAGATGTCTGATTTAAGTATGGTTGGAGAGTATGTAGAGTGTACAGATTCTAAAAAGACCAGACAGATACCTTTTGGAAATGCATGTAAGAAGGCACTTGAGAAATATCTTTCTGGTGCTCGTGAGGAACTTCTTGAGGGTAAGACTTCAGAATACTTATTTGTCAACTGTTCTGGAGATGAGATGAGTAGACAGGGCTTCTGGAAGATAATCAAGACCTATGGCAAAAGAGCTGGTATTACTTCAGAAATTACTCCACATACACTGCGTCACAGTTTTGCAACGCATTTGGTATCAGGTGGAGCTGATTTGAAAGATATTCAGGAGATGCTTGGACATTCAGATATATCTACGACTCAGATGTATGCCAAACTTAGTAAAAATAGTGTAAGAGACAGCTATAAAAAAGCTTTTCCGAGATAGAATAATAAAAAAAGGCGGGACGCATTTCTTTAAAGATTTGTGTCCCGTTTTTTATATTAACAACTTTCTGCTATTGTGTAGATAAGGTTCTTTGAATCTTCCCAGCCAAGGCATGGGTCTGTGATTGACTTGCCATAGATTCCTTCAGAAATTTTCTGACATCCTTCTTCGATGTAACTTTCAACCATAACACCTTTAACAAGTTTATGAATATCGGTATCAAGCTTGCGGCTGTGAAGAACTTCCTTTACGATACGAATCTGCTGTTTATACTGTTTGTTTGAGTTTGAATGATTTGAATCAATGATAACGGCAGGATTAGCAAGGTCTCTTTCGTTATAAAGTGCTAAAACTCTCTGGAGATCTTCGTAGTGGTAATTTTGAGTGCTATTACCATGTTTTGAAACGGCACCGCGAAGAACAGCATGCGCTAATGGATTTCCAGAAGTTTCAACTTCAAACCCTCTAAAGGTAAATTGATGAGCCTGCTGTGCAGCATATATTGAGTTCATCATAACGGACAAATCACCTGAAGTTGGATTTTTCATGCCAGATGCAACGTCAAATCCGGAAACAGTAAGGCGGTGATGCTGATCCTCTACAGAACGAGCTCCGATAGCAACATAGCTTAAAAGATCTTCAACATATCCCCAGTTTTCAGGGTAGAGCATTTCATCAGCTGCAGATAGACCAGTTTCTTTCATGGCACGAATGTGCATTTTTCTCATAGCGATAATTCCAGCTACGATATCTTCAGCCTTATTTGGATCGGGCTGAGAAGCGATTCCTTTGTAACCGTCACCGTTGGTACGAGGTTTATTGGTGTAGATTCGTGGAACAATAAGAATCTTGTCTTTTAACTCTTCCTGAAGTGGTGCAAGACGCGAAATATAATCACAAACAGAATCTTCATTATCAGCTGAACATGGTCCTATGATTACAAGAAATCTGTCATCCTTTCCAGTTATAATATCGCTTACTTCGTTGTCTCTTTGTTTTTTTATGGCGTCGAGCTTTTCGCCAAGTGCATATTCTTTTCTGATTTCTTCTGGAGATGGTAATTCTCTTAAATATTTAAAACTCATTTTTGCCTTCTTTCTATAATTTTAAGAAAATACTTTTTCTTTTACTTCTTTAATTGGCATATCACAGCCTGTCCAAATCTTAAAGGAAGCGGCGCCCTGATATAAAAGCATATATTTGCCATTGGAAGCCTTTGCACCTATATCCATTGCGTCCTGCATCAAAGTTGTAACTTCAGGATGATAGATGATATCTGCAACATGAAGATTCTCGTTTAGAACATTTTTTGGAACAGGAGAGGACTTATCATCGCCCATACCAACATTTGTTGCATTACAAAGTACACTGGTTTTTTCAAGTTCGCTTTTTAATGTGGTTTCATCAGCTATGTCGAAAAGAGAAACCGTGCAGTTTGTTTCTTTATTTAGCTTATCAATAAAAGCCTGGGTTTCGCTCCATCTTTCGTTCTTTCTTCTAAAGATAGAAAGAGAGGATAGACGGTTAAATGCACCTTCTGCAGCGATTGCATTTGCAGCACCGCCGGCTCCAAGCATTACCATTGATTTGCCTTTTAAATCGATGCTTTCTTCAAACTTAAGAGAATCGAAAAAGCCAATACCGTCAGTGGTAGTACCGATTAATTTATCACCTTTTACAGTGACGGTGTTAACGGCCTCACAGATTTTTGATTCGTTTGACATTTCATCAAGATAAGGAATGATATCTCTTTTGAGTGGCATGGTAAGGTTAAAACCTAAGCATTTAAGCTCCTTAAGAGCTGCTGCTGCCTGAGAAATCCTATCAGGAGTAACGTCAAAGGCTAAATATCTATAGTCAAGATTATTAAGTTCAAATGCAAGATTATGCATTGCTGGTGAGCTTGAGTGAGCTACCGGCGAACCTAAAAGGCATGCAAACCCTGTTTTTCCGCTAATTTCCATAGTTACCTCTTTTCAAACGCTGTTAATATTATAATAATAAGGAATAATAGTCAAATACACTTGAAGAAGTACTTCTTATTTTATATAATAGCGACCGAAAAAGAGGGAATTTGGACAAAATGATTGGATTATCACCTAAAAATATAAAACTTACCAAAGAGAAACCTATTGTTGCTGTACCTGTTATTGAGAAGACAAAGGAAAGCATAATAGAGAAAATTAAAGCGCTTGCATCAGATGACGTTAAGCTTATTGAGTGGCGTCTTGATTATTACGAGGAATGTCTTGATTTAGAAGCGGTTCAGTCTATTTTGTGCGAGCTGAGAAAGCCTTTAGCTAAGACTTTACTTTTACTTACAATGAGAACTAAAAGTGAGGGCGGCGAGTTTGATATTAGTGGTGAAGCTCTTAATGACTATTATATAAATCTTTCAAAGCTTAATGGCTTTGATCTTATTGATATTCAGTATCATGACTCTACCCAAGAGATTGTTAAAGAATGTTCGCTTAACAAAAAGAACACAATTCTTTCATATCATAATTTTGATAAGACTATAAAGGATGATGAACTAGCAAACCTGTTGGATGAAATGATAAAGTTCCATCCAGATATTCTTAAGTTTGCTTTTATGCCAAATACAGATGATGATATCGATAGAACTATCAAATTCTCGAAAAAAGTTAGGCAAAACTGGCATGGAAGACAGATTTTAATTTCCATGGGCGAAATGGGTAAAAAGCTAAGACTTAATCCTTTTCTTACAGGAAGCTGTGTTACCTTTGGGTGCGAAGTAGGAAAAAACAGTGCCCCAGGCCAGGTTGACTATAAAGAGTTATCTTGTAATATTGAAAACCTTTTAGTTAAAAGAAAAATAATATTCCTTGTAGGATATATGGGGACAGGAAAAACTACCATTGGCAAGGAATTAAAAAACAGACTTCATTATAAGCTTGTTGATCTTGATGTGTTAATTGAAAAAAATGAAGGCATCACAATTAAAGAAATGATGGCTAAAGAAGGCGAAAAGTATTTTAGAGATGTAGAAACAAATACTCTTAAATCTTTAGCGGGCAAAAATAAACTGATTGTTTCCTGCGGTGGCGGGGCAGTGCTTCGTGAAGAAAACAGGAGATTTATGAAAGAAAATGGTGTGGTCATATTGCTTGAGGCTACTCCTGAACAGATATATGATCGTATAAAGCATGATACATCAAGACCTCTTCTTGCTGGAAACATGAATGTTGAATATATAGCTAAGATGAAGGGGGAGAGAGATCCTTTATACAAAGAGGCAGCTGAGATTACAGTTATGACAGAAAATCTCAGTAAATTTGACATTTGTGAAAAAATATGTAATGCTTATGGTGAGCCTTAATGGCTGCTTGGCAGCCATAGTCTAACGGATAGAACACAGGACTCCGACTCCTGCAATGTGGGTTCGATTCCCGCTGGCTGCATAAATTAAAGTTAACGTGAAAGCGAAAGATAATAATGAGTGATAATAATAATTTAGAACAGAATGAAGAACTCGAATTGATCGAGGAAACTGCAGATAAGCCAAAGAAAACTGTATCTTTTGATGTTGCAAAGTTCCTTGCAAAAGCAAAGATTTTCTTTAGTACTTTACTTGCAAATATCATTAAGTATAAGTACTACTGCTTAGCTGGACTTATTTTAGTCATTGCAGTGATTGTTTTGGTTGTAGCTTTTTCTGGTAAAGGTCATCATAAAGTAAATGATCCAATGGCTGGTCTTGAGCAAAGCTACAAGGTAAACAAATATAAGGATGTAAATGAACTTATTAGTAATTATCATTTAGCATATGCATCTGGTGATGTTACTACATTGCAGACACTTGCAACTCCATATTCTGATGCTGAACTTAGCTATATTTCATTCTTCTCTAAATTTATAGAAGGATATGATAATATCAAGGTTTACACAAAGCCAGGTCTTTATGATGGTTCATACCTTTGCTCTGTAACTTTAGATATGAAATTTGTTAATATCAATACTCCAGCACCAGGACTTGAATTTTTCTATATTCAGTCGAAGGATGATGGTACCTTATATATTGATAATCTCTATAGCGCATTTAACTCTGCAAATGAAGAGATGGATCAGGATGCATCTGTAAGAGCGCTTATCGATGCATACGAAGCATCTGATGATCTTCAGGAGCTTGCTTCAGGTATTGAGTCTGATTGTGCAAGTGCTTTAGCAGCAGATTCATCTTTGGAAGCCTTTGTTAATACAAAGCTTCAGACTGAAATTGCTGGATGGGCAGTTGACTATGTGGCATCTGTTGAGCAGGGTAAGATAGATGATGCTAAGGCAGAGGCAGAGGCTGAACAGAAAGAAAAAGAAGAGGCAATCGCCCAGGCTGCTGAAGAAGATGAAAGAGAAATTGAAGACGTTAAGACTAATGCTTCAAATATCAATGTAAGAAAAGAGCCTGATAAAGAGAGCGATAAGCTTGGTACTCTTGGAAAGGGTGAGATGCTTATCAGATATTCGTTCACTGAGGATGGATGGAGTAAGATTGAGTTCAATGGCTCTAAAGGATATGTTAGAAGTGAGTATCTTGATGTTGTAACTCCTGAAGGTGAGAAACCACAAACCCAGCAGGAAGAAAATAACGACGATGATGACAATAATCAGACAGCGGACAATAAGAATCTTAAGGCCGGCGATGAGATAACAGTTACAGATTCGATTAATGTCAGAAAAGAAGCTTCTACGGATTCATCGAAAGTTACAACCATTTACGCTGGCGATAAGATAAAGATTGTTAGCGAACCTAAGAACAATTGGGTTAAGGTTAAAGCAGGTGGAAAAGAAGGTTACATCAGATTAGACGTTCTTAAGTAAATACAAGGGAGACTACGGTCTCCCTTTTTTTGAATATGAGTGATAGTGTTAGATTAAATAAATATTTAAGTGACCACGGGGTTTTGTCTCGTCGCAAGGCTGATGAAGAGATTGAAAAAGGCAAGGTCACGATTAATGGTAAAGTGGCAACTTTGGGAGACAGAGTACTTCCAGAGGATTTAGTGTGTTATCTTGGGAAGCCGGTAAAAGAAAAGGACGAGAACGTTCTTTTGATGTTTAATAAACCTGTTGGAATAGTCTGTACAGCAGAGAAAAGAGAAAAAGACAACATAATCGACTATATAAATTATCCTGTTAGAATTTACCCTATAGGAAGACTGGATAAAGATTCGTCGGGGCTTATTCTTATGACAAATCAGGGCGAGCTTGTCAATAAGATAATGCGTGGATCAAATTTCCATGAGAAGGAATATATTGTCAGGATTAATAAGCCCGTCACTGATGCTTTCATAAAGGGGATGTCAGAAGGAGTTCCACTTCGTGAGTTAAAGACAAAAACAAGACCTTGCAAGGTTAAAAAGATATCAAAATTCACATTTTCAATTATATTAACTCAGGGCTTAAACAGACAGATTCGAAGAATGTGTGAGTTCTTTGATACAAGAGTAGTGGAACTTAAAAGAGTTCGTATTATGAATTTGGAGCTTGGTGATTTAAAAGAGGGAACCTACAGGACTCTTACCAAAGAAGAACAGGATACACTAAATGCTCATTTATCAGGATCAAGCGAAAAGCCAAGGTATGTAACAAATGGATTTAATCAAAAAAGTAGACGACCTAATTAAAGAGATAGAGAAACATTCAAATGCATACTATAATTTGGATGCACCAACTATTTCTGATTATGAATATGACTGCCTTATGAAAGAACTTAAGGCAATAGAAAAAGAGCACCCTGAACTTATCAGGCCTGATTCACCTACTCAGAAAGTTGGTGGTGAGGCGAAAAGAGAAGCTGGAGTAAATGTCGCTCACAGGAATCCTATGCTCTCATTGCAGGATGTTTTCTCAAAAGAAGAAGTGGATGAGTTTGTAGCATCCATGCAGGAAGCATTAGATGAACCAGAGTTCGTTGTTGAGTATAAAATTGACGGTCTTTCTATGTCTTTAAGATATGACAATGGTAAATTGTCGTTGGCAGAAACAAGAGGAGATGGAATTAACTTTGGCGAGGATGTAACAGCCAACGCTCTTAAAATTCCTCAGGTTGTTAAAAATCTCAAGGAGTCTGTAGAGTACCTTGAAGTTCGTGGCGAGGTTTATATGAACCGTGCTGATTTTGAAAAGACAAATGAACTTCAGGAAATGATGGGTAAAAAGACTTTTGCAAATCCAAGAAACTGTGCTGCAGGAACTTTGCGCCAGCTTGATTCTAAGGTTGTAGAGGAAAGAGGATTGTCTTTATTTATCTTTAATCTACAGGAAGTTATAGGAAAAGAATTTAAAACTCATACTGAAGCCTATGACTATATGCATTCTGTTGGTATAACAACAATAGAAGACTATAGGGTTTGCCACACTGCAGATGAAGTGTGGGAGGCAATAACTTTTATTGGAGAAAACAGAGGCAATCTTGCATACGATATAGACGGAGCAGTTGTAAAGATAAATTCTTTTGAGGATAGAGCGAAGCTTGGAGCGACAGCAAAAGTTCCAAGATGGGCTGTTGCCTATAAGTATCCGCCAGAAGAAAAAAGAACCATTCTTCGTGATATTGAAATAGGCGTAGGAAGAACTGGCCGAATTACTCCAACAGCTGTATTTGATCCAGTATCTTTGTGTGGTACGATGGTTTCGAGGGCAACTCTTCATAATCAGGATTATATTACAGAATTGAACCTTAATATTGGAGATGAGATTCAGGTTTATAAATCTGGTGAAATAATTCCAAAAGTCAGAATGATGACTAAGAAAAATTCTGACGGTGTATTTACCCTACCTACAGTTTGCCCTGTTTGTAAAAGGGAAACAGTTAGGATTGAAGGTACAGCAGATGTTAAGTGTGTAAATGACAACTGTCCAGCTCAGCTTGTAAGAAGACTTATCCATTTTACTGGAAGAGATGCTATGGATATAAAAGGCTTTGGTGCTGTATACGTAGAGGATTTATGCACTCTTGGTTATATAAAGGATATAAGTGATATATATACTCTTTATGAAAAAAGAGATGAACTTGTTGAAAAAGGTATAATCGGCAAAGAAAAAAATACAGATAAATTATTAGCTGCCATTGATAATTCAAAGTCCAATGATGCGGTTATGCTTCTTACTGGCCTTGGTGTTGCCAATATAGGTAAAGGAACAGCGAAAACCATTCTTTCTGTGTATGGTTCAATAGATGAGCTTTCGAAAGCTTCGTTAGAATCGCTTAAAGAGATAAAGGATGTTGGCGAGATTCTTGCTGTTTCTATTTATGAGTATTTTAGAGAAGAAGAGAACATAGAAAGACTTAATAAACTTAAAGAAGCGGGCCTAAATTTTGAAACTGAATTTAAAGTTGTAACTGATGGTCCTTTATCTGGAAAAACTGTTGTTGTTACTGGTACACTTCCTACTCTAGGAAGAAAAGAAGCAACAGAGCTTATAGAAAAAGCCGGTGGCAAAGCATCCGGCTCGGTATCTAAAAAGACTGATTATGTAGTTGCAGGTGAAGCTGCTGGGTCAAAGCTTACAAAAGCAAATGAACTTGGTATTCCTGTACTTACGGAAGAAGAACTATTAAATCTAATTAATGCCTAAAGCATAGGCGCAACTAATCTTAAAATTGCCTGGACAAAGACTGTTAAGTTCTTTGTCCTTTCTTTTAGGGCTTCAAAAGTATCCAAGGTTGAATCTTCTAAAATCTCAAGGAAATCATTTTTGGCATCTAATACAACTGATGAGTTGTAGAAAAGGACTCCATTTTCAAAGTGAAGGTAAAGGCTTCTGTAATCAAGGTTTATAGTACCTATGGCAGCGACTTTGTCATCGCAGACGATAGATTTTGCGTGGATAAAGCCTTTGTTGTAAAGATAAATTTTTACTCCGCCCTCCATTAACTGCTTGAAATAAGTCTGGGATAATAAGTAGATGGATTTTTTATCAGGGATTCCAGGCATAATTAATTTTACATCGACACCGGATTTGGCCGCATTTATCAAGGCTGCTGTCATTTCGCCATCTAACGCCAAATATGGGGTGAAGATATAGATATAGTCAGTAGCTCTTGAAATCATATTAAAGTAAACATTCTCGGCAACATTTTCGGATAAAAATGGTGTGCCGGCATATGGTGCCATGTATCCATCAGGAGCAAAATATGAATGATCTGTCTTATACTCTTCAAAGTTGATGGTAAGATCGTTTTCATATCCCCATGAACAAAGGAAAATGTTTGTAAGTGACTCTACAGCTGGGCCTTCAAGTCTTACACCAGAATCTTTCCAATAACCAAAAAGCTCAATTTTATTTATATATTCATCTGCAATATTTACGCCACCGGTGTAGCCGACTTTTCCGTCAATCGAAAGAATTTTTCTGTGGTCGCGGTTATTGGTTGTGGATAAAGAAGTTGCTCCTACTCTGAAACGGTTAAATACGACAGTGGGAATTCCGAGCTTCTCTAATTTCTTGTGATATTTAAAAGGCAGCTTCTGGATTGTGCCCATATCATCATAGATGACACGAACATCAACACCTTCCTTGACCTTTTCTACCATTACATCAAGAATTGAATTCCAGAATTCCCCTTCATCAATTATAAAAAATTCAAAGAAAATGTACTTTTGAGCCTTTTTTAAATCTTCGAGCATATCAGGGTACATTTCTTCGCCTGATTTATAATACTGAACCTTTGTGTTTGTGTAGACAGGATAGTTACATCTTTTGGAAAGATATGAAAACATGGTAGCTATCTGTTTGTTTTCAATACGAATGTTATCGAGTACATTTGAATCATCATAAACTGATTCAGCAATTCCCTCATATAATTCGTTTAATTTTTGGATGTTTTTCTTTTTTCTTCCCCATTGGCCGTTCAGTGTGAAAACAACAAGTCCTATAAATGGAAAAGCTAAAACTAAAAAGAGCCAGCATAAGTTGTAGCTGGTGTTTACTTTTCTGTTACATATATAGATGGCAAAACATACTGCTAAAACATCAATAAGAATCGAGGCGTAAGTTCCGGTTCGTTTGAAAACTAAAAGCATTGCTGCAAACCATAGAACCTGAGCAAAAACGCCTGCACCGATAATTATCATTCGCGAAGTAAATATACCTAATATTTTCTTAAATGGATTTGTCTTCATATTTATATCCTCTTGATTTGGTATTATACAAAAAATAAGGTTAAAACACAATATATAGTATTTGGACTTGAAATCTTAAGCTCATGTTGATATAATGGCAAACGATGTGGAGGTACTATGGAACTAAATATACATCTTGAAGCCTTTGAAGGTCCACTTGATCTTTTGCTTCACTTAATTGAAAAAAATAAGGTTGATATATACGATATTCCGATAGTTGAGATTACTGCGCAGTACTTGTCATATATTGATGAGATGAAAAAAGCAGATCTTAATATCATGAGTGAGTTCTTGGTAATGGCAGCAACCCTTCTCGATATTAAATCAAGATATCTCCTTCCAAAGGAAGAAGTGGAGGATGGCGAAGAGGAAGATCCTAGATTAGAACTTGTTCAGCAGCTTCTTGAATACAAAATGTACAAGAGTATGTCTTATGTATTAAAAGACAGACAGGTCGATGCGGATAAAGTATTTTATAAAGTCCCAACTATTCCAAAAGAGGTTGAAGCTTACCGTCAGCCAGTTGATTTAGAAGAACTTGTAGGTGATATGAATCTTACAAAGTTAAACAATATTTTTTCTTCTGTTATTCGTAGACAGCAGGATAAGATTGACCCGGTTCGTTCTAAGTTTGGAAAGATAGAAAAAGAAGAGGTGTCTTTGGAAGATACGATAGCTTTTCTTGAGGAATATGCAAATGCTCATAAGAATTTTTCATTTAGAGATTTGCTTGAAACAAGAAAGACAAAGATGCAGATTATAGTCATGTTCCTTGCCATACTTGAATTTATGAAAATAGGCAAGATACTTATTTCTCAGCGTGAGATATTTGATGATATTTTAATAGAATCAAACATGGCAGCTTAGGAGTTTAAATGGAAGAGAAGAATTACGAGTCAATTATTGAAGGTATTCTTTTTACTATGGGTGATTCCGTTGAGCCAGAGAAGATGGCAGCGGCACTTGAGATTGATAAAAAGGAAGTTATTTCAATAATTGAAAACCTTCAAAAAAAATATGAAGAAGAAAACAGAGGTGTTAGAATAACGGAACTTGATGGTGCCTATCAGATGTGCACTAATCCGGAAATTTATGATTACCTCATAAGGATTGCGAAGCAGCCTAGAAAATATGTCCTTACCGATACCGTTTTGGAGACTCTTTCAATTATTGCATACAAGCAGCCAGTTACTAAATCTGAAATTGAAAAGATTAGAGGCGTTTCTTCAGATCATGCGGTGAGTAAACTTGTTGAATACGGTCTTGTTGAAGAGATTGGAAGAAGTCCTGCCCCAGGTCGTCCAATGCTCTTTGGCACTACGGAGGATTTCCTTAGAACATTTGGAGTATCTTCAATAGAGGAACTTCCTACTTTATCAACTGTTGAAGTAGAAGAATTTAAGGCAGAAGCAGAAGCAGAGGCTACAGTTAAATTAGGTGTATAATTTGAAAATGTGCTGGTATAAACAGCACATTTTTTGTTATTTTATAAACAATTTTCTTGAAAAAACCCTTTATTTTAAGTAGAATGTATAATTGAGTGAAATTGTTTTACTTAAATTTATATATATGAACGGAGGTAAGGTATGAGTAGTACTAACCAGGGTCCTGCTATGGACCGCATCGCTCAGCTCCTCGATGCCAACAGCTTTGTTGAGATTGGTGGATCTGTACATGCCAGAAGCACGGATTTTTCTATGCAGGAAGTAGAAACTCCATCTGATGGCGTTATTTGCGGTTA
>JAKSSE010000033.1 GCA_024403255.1 Lachnospiraceae bacterium | reverse complement strand
GTGATGGGAAAGCCATTTTTCTGTGATCTTGGTTCGTTTAATGGCAATACTTTCGTGTACACTGCAGCTTTTGGCCTTTTTACGGCAACATCCTACTCAACACCACAGAACTTAAAGAATGCATTTGGACATTTTGCTTATCTTATTGAGGGTGCAAGAGAACTTACTGACTTAAAGAGTTATTCAGTTGAAGTATCTCACGATGGAGTAAAAGAAAAACACCACTATCTTGTTGGAATGGTAACTAATTCAAGCTCAATAGGTGGAATGCAGGGGATATTAGGAGATAATATCGAGCTTAATGATGGACTGTTTGAAGTCACCTTAATAAGACGCCCGCACAACCTTATCGAACTTAATGAAATTCTTCCTGCTCTTTTAGATGTAGGACTTTTGAAGAATTTTGAAAGTGATATGGTAGAGCGCTTTAAAACCAAAGAAGTGACCTTTACTACAAAGAGTAAACTTCCATGGACTTTGGACGGAGAATTTGGTGGAGAAACCACTGTTGCAACCATACAGAATCTGCCTAAGGCAATGGAAATAATGGTTGAAGAATAGAGCATATTTAGATATAATTGTGGGGATATGGTCGGTGTTTACCGGCATGATTTTTCAAAATTAAAGGAGGCAATTTAATGTTAGTTTCAGCTACAGAAATGCTTAAGAAAGCAAAAGCAGGACACTATGCAGTAGGCCAGTTTAACATCAATAACCTTGAGTGGACTAAGGCAATTCTTCTTACCGCACAGGAGCAGAACAGCCCTGTAATCCTCGGTGTTTCAGAGGGCGCTGGTAAGTACATGACCGGTTTTAAGACCGTTGCAAACATGGTAAAGGCTATGGATGAGGAACTTGGAATTACTGTTCCTGTAGCACTTCACCTTGATCATGGTTCATACGAAGGATGCTACAAGTGCATCGAGGCTGGTTTCACCTCAATCATGTTTGATGGTTCACACTATGCAATCGAGGAGAACAAGGCAAAGACTTCAGAGCTCGTTGCTAAGGCTCATGAGCTTGGAATGTCAATCGAGGCAGAAGTTGGTTCAATCGGTGGTGAAGAAGATGGTGTTATCGGTGCTGGTGAGTGTGCAGATCCAGCAGAGTGCAAGATGATTGCTGACCTTGGCGTAGATATGCTTGCAGCAGGTATTGGTAACATTCATGGTAAGTATCCAGACAACTGGGCAGGTCTTTCATTTGAGACTCTTGATGCTATCCAGAAAGAAACTGGCATTATGCCACTCGTACTTCATGGTGGTACTGGTATCCCAGCTGATATGATTAAGAAAGCTATCGATCTTGGCGTATCAAAGATCAACGTTAATACTGAGTGCCAGTGGGCATTCCAGAAAGCTACCCGTGCTTACATCGAGGCTGGTAAGGACCTTGAGGGTAAGGGATTTGATCCTCGTAAGCTTCTTGCTCCAGGTACTGAGGCTATCAAGGAGTGCGTAAAAGAGAAGATGGAACTCTTCGGATCAGTAGGCAAAGCCTAAATAATACTATTATGAGGGGGCATCATGCCCCCTTTTTATTTTAAGTAAGGAAATTACCATGGAACAAGAAATAATAAATGTATCAGAAATCTTTGGCGAATATGTTTTCAATGACTCTGTTATGCAGCAGCGTCTTCCTAAAAAGGTTTATCAGAAACTTCAGGAGACCTTGGCTGAAGGCGGTGAATTAGACCTTGAAACAGCAGATGTAATCGCTCATGAGATGAAGGAATGGGCTATTGAAAAGGGTGCTACTCATTTTACTCACTGGTTCCAGCCACTAACAGGAGTTACAGCTGAAAAGCATGATTCCTTTATCACAGCTCCTAAATCATCAGGAAAGGTTCTTATGAGCTTTTCGGGAAAAGAGCTTATAAAAGGCGAGCCGGATGCATCTTCATTCCCTTCAGGTGGTCTTAGAGCTACTTTTGAAGCCAGAGGATATACAGCTTGGGATCCAACCAGTAATGCATTTGTCAGAAAGGATGCCGCTGGAGCTACTTTAATCATCCCAACAGCTTTCTGTTCATATACAGGGGAAGCACTTGATAAGAAAACTCCGCTTCTTCGTTCTATGGAAGCGATAAATAAAGAATCTTTAAGATTATTAAAACTCTTTGGAAATGAATCTTCAAAGAAGGTTACTCCTTCAGTTGGTATTGAGCAGGAATACTTCCTTATCGACCGTGAAAAGTACCTTCAGAGAAAGGATTTAGTATACACTGGACGTACCCTTATGGGCGCTATGCCTCCAAAGGGTCAGGAGATGGATGACCATTATTTTGGAGCAATAAGAGAGCGCGTTGCAGCTTTCATGAAAGATGTAAACGTTGAGCTTTGGAAGCTCGGTGTTTCAGCTAAAACACAGCACAATGAGGTGGCTCCAGCCCAGCATGAGCTTGCTCCAATTTATGAGGAAGCAAATGTAGCAGTAGATCATAACCAGATTACCATGGAAATGCTTAAGAAAGTGGCATATCGCCATGGACTTCAGTGTCTTTTGCATGAAAAGCCATTTAACGGCGTAAATGGTTCAGGTAAACATGATAACTGGTCACTAGTTACAGATGATGGATGTAACCTTCTTGAGCCAGGAAAGACTCCTCACGAGAATACACAGTTCCTTCTGGTTCTTGCCTGCATTTTGGCAGCAGTTGATGATCATGCGGATCTTCTTCGTGAGTCAGCTTCTGATGTTGGAAATGAGTATCGTCTTGGAGGAAATGAAGCTCCACCTTGCGTTATTTCAGTATATCTTGGTGAACAGCTTGAAGAGATTATTGAGCAGCTTCTTGAAACAGGTGAAGCAACTCATTCGCTTAAGGGTCATCATTTGAATACTGGTGTTGCAAACCTTCCAAACTTTAGAAAAGATGCAACTGACAGAAACAGAACATCACCATTTGCATTTACTGGTAATAAATTTGAGTTTAGAATGGTGGGATCGCAGGATTCAGTCAGCTCCCCAAATGTAGTTTTAAATACTATTGTTGCAGAGGCATTTTCTAATGCGTGTGATGCGCTTGAGGGCTCAAAGGACTTTGAGGCAGATGCACAGAAATATATCTGTGAGCTTATTTCAAAGCATCAAAGAATAATTTTCAATGGCAACGGATATTCAAAAGAATGGGAGGAAGAGGCAGCTAAGCGCGGTCTTCCAAACATTACCAACATGGTTGATGCCATTGAGAGCCTTACAACAGATAAAGCTATTAAGCTTTTTGAAAAGTTTGGTGTATATACAAAGGCAGAGCTTTTATCACGCGAGGAAGTAGAGTACGAAGCTTATGCTAAGGAAATGAATGTTGAAGCTAAGACAATGATAGATATTGTGTCTAAGCAGATTATTCCAGCAGTTATCAATTATACATCGGTGCTTGCTAACTCAATTAATGCTGTAAAGGCAGCGTGTGGTGCAGATGTATCAGTTCAGACTGAACTTTTATGTGAATCTTCTGATCTTCTCGCAGATGTTCAGGCAGGCTTGTCAGCTCTTAAAATGGCTGTAGAAGAAGGAAAGAAGATGGAGCCAGGAAAAGCTCAGGCAGTCTTCTATAGAGACAGCGTAAAGAAGGCTTTAGATGACCTTCGCATTCCAATCGATAAGTTGGAAATGATTGTTGATAAGGAACTTTGGCCAATGCCTTCATACGGCGATTTGATTTTTGAGGTATAGAAATGAAATATTTTGGAACAGACGGTTTTAGAGGTCAGGCAAATGAGACTCTTACTGTCGATCATGCAATAAAAATCGGAAAATATCTTGGATATTATTTTAACAAGGAGCGCGGAAAAGCAAAGTGTGTCATTGGAAAGGACACTCGTCGCTCATCTTATATGTTTGAGTATGGACTTGTAGCAGGCCTTACTTCAACTGGAGCAGATGTACATCTTCTTCATGTAACTACCACTCCTTCAGTTGCATATATTACCCGTACTCAGGATTTTGATTTCGGTATCATGATTACCGCAAGCCACAATCCATACTTTGATAATGGTATCAAGATTATCGATGAAAACGGATACAAGATGTCAGAAAGTATCCTTGAGGAAGTAGAAAAATACATCGATGGTGAGATTGATGTTGTTCCTGCGACCTTCGATAAGATTGGTGCCTGCAGCGATTACATTACTGGTCGTAACCGTTATATGAATTTCCTTATCTCGACCTTCCCTTCATCTCTCACAGGATACAAAATTGGTCTTGATGCAAGTAATGGTGCGGCTTTTATGCTTGCTAAAAATGTATTCGATATGATTGGTGCTAAAACCTATGTCATCAACGCACAGCCAGATGGCTTTAATATCAATAAAGATTGCGGTTCTACTCACATCGAAGGTCTTGTTGATTTTGTAAAAGAAAATCACCTTGACATCGGCTTTGCTTTTGATGGTGATGCTGACAGATGTCTTGCAGTAGATGAGCGCGGCAATGTAATCGACGGAGATATGATTATCTACCTTTACGGCTGTTTCTTAAAGGAACAGGGTGCTTTAAAGAAAGATACCGTTGTAACAACCGTAATGAGTAATATGGGCATTACAAAGGCTTTAGAGGCTCGTGGAATAAAGAACATCCAGACTGCAGTAGGTGACAAATACGTTTCAGAAGAAATGATGAAAAACGATCTTTCAATCGGTGGTGAGCAGTCAGGTCACATCGTATTTAGAAAGTATGCAACTACTGGTGACGGTATTCTTACTGCCCTTAAAGTAATGGAAGTTATTGAATCAAAGAAGATGCCTTTATCAAGCCTTCTTTACGATATAACTCTCTATCCACAGAAGCTTGTAAATATCAAGGTTACCCACGATATGGACGCCCTTCTTGATACAGACAGCGTTAAGGCAGCAGTAGCTCAGGCGGAAGAAGAAATGAACGGAGAAGGCCGCGTGCTCCTTCGTAAATCAGGTACAGAACCACTCATCCGCATCATGGTAGAGTCAAAGCACAAATCGGATATTGATAAGTACATAAATCTCATTAAGGATGCCATTATGGCGGAGGATGCTAAATAAAAATTTTTTGTCTGATTTCGGAAGCCCACGAATATGTTCGTGGGCTTCCGTTATTAAAGCGTTAGGAGAAATAGATATGAGTAAAAGAACTACTGTATTATTTGCCCTTTTATTTTCTTTGGCATTGGTGGGATGCTCTGGCAAAACTGTTGAAGAATCAAAGTCGCTTAAGTCCACTTTTGCTAATCATAATCTGAAAGCAGGAACCTGCGTTTCTGGCGCAATGATATCTGATGAAGAGCAAAGGCAAGTATTGCTCGATAACTTTAGCAGCATCACGATGGAAAATGTTATGAAGCCGGAAGCTATACTAGACAAGAACAAAAGTATAGAAACTGGAGAAATAGCTGTAGAGTTTAATGATGAGGCGTTAAGCATATTGGAATTTGCAAAAGAAAATAATCTTTCAATGCGTGGACATACGCTTGTGTGGTACAGCCAGACGCCTTCGTGGATTTTTTATGAAGATTTTGACGAAAGCAAAAATCTGGTTACACGTGATGAAATGCTCGAGCGAATGGAAACCTTCATAAGAAAAACCTTTGGGCTTATTGATGAATTAGGATACACAGATCTTTTCTACGCATATGATGTTGTAAATGAAGCTGTAATGGAAGATGGCAGGATGCGAGATTGCCTGTGGAAAGATACCATAGGTGATGACTATGTATGGTACGCTTTCTACTACGCAAATAAATATGCCCCTGAAAGCATCGATTTATATTACAACGACTATAATGAACAGCTAAAAACTTCAGCTCTCATAAGATTTGCAGAAACTTTGGTGGATGAGAATGGAAATTATCTGGTGGATGGTATAGGCTTACAGGCTCACCTTTACACACAGGATAGTCTCATAACATACTTTAAAACATTTGATAAACTATCAGCAGCTGGATTTAAAGTCGAAATCACAGAACTCGATGTAGGACTTGGCTCCTGGAATAATCCATTGGAGCCAACAGAGGAAAATCTAAAGAAGCAGGGCGATTTTTACTGTGCTTTGCTCAAGGAAGTATTCAAAAGAGTAGATGAGGGCACATTAAATATGGACGCTGTAACCTTCTGGGGATTTATGGACACAGCTTCCTGGAGAAGCGAATACCATCCATTACTGTTTGATGATACACTTTCGCCAAAGATCGCATATGATAGAATCGTAAATGAGCTGGGAAATATAGAGTAGTCTATAGTTTAACCGAGTAGCAATATTGCTACTCGGTTTTTTAAATGAAAAAGGCCTGCAGAAAACTGCAAGCCTTGTAAAAGTTTATTATTCAGTCGGAGCAGGTGGAGTCTGGTACTGACCTGTCTCTGGATCGATGATTCCGTTTTGTGGAACCGCGATGTAAGGTGTTTCGATTGAGTAGTTGGTTATGTTCTTGTTCTTGATGTTGTTAGCATCGAGAAGTGCCTGGAATTCTTCTGGGCTTATTCCTGAGTGGAATGGGCAAGGGATTGTTGCGTATCCTTCAGGAAGTCCGTATGCGGAGTCTTCTGAACCTTCTGCTGCACCAACGATGAAAAGACCTCCAACGGCAGGACAGCCGCCTGTAGCAAGGTAATGTGACTCGGCACAAACGGTAACGGCCACGTGCTTGTCGCAGGTTGTTTCTGGCTCTGTGCCCTGAGCGAAGTACTCAGATGAGATTGTGCCTCGTGGGTCAGCAGGACAAACCTGATCATTTGGAAGAAGTCCTGACTTGGTACATACTGGAAGGTGCACTATGTCAGCTGGCATTGTGAAGTCTTTGTATGGAAGATCCTCGTGGATTTTAGACATAACATTACGCCAGATGTTCTTTGAGTAATTGGTAGATGACTGAGGCATGTTGTCATCGTAGCCGCCCCAGATTACACAGGTGTAGTAAGGGGTAAAGCCAGCAAATACGGTATCTCTGTTTTTGGTTGTTGTACCAGATTTACCAGCGACAGCCATGCCTTGGAAGTTTGCACGTCCACCAGTACCCTTGGTCATAACATCCTGCATTGCACTTGTTAAAAGCCATGCGGTACTTTCTTTTAATACTTCTTTTGTTTCAGGAACACTGTTATCCAAAATCACATTTCCGTTGGAATCAACTACTTTGGTGTAAAGTTTTGGTTTGCAGTAGGTTCCTCTGTTTGCGATACTTGCGTAGGCTGCGGTAAGCTCAATGTTCTTAACACCGTATGTAACACCGCCAAGAGCAGTAGCAAGGTTTGCATCGTCTGGAGTAAGAGAGGTGAAGCCAAATTTCTGTAGGTATTCAAAGCAAAGACCAACTCCAACTTCCTGCATTGTTTTAACGGCTACTACGTTGATTGACTTAATGATACCCTGACGGTAGCTGGTGTAACCTGTGTATGCACCATCGTAGTTATCAACAGAGTTATCATATTTTGAATCAACGCCTGCTTCTTCCTGATTTTCGTTGTAAAGCATAGGTGCGTTGTCCTGAACGCTTGCCAAAGTCTTTCCGCCAGCATCAAGAGCAGGAGCGTAAGCGGCAAGTACCTTGAAGGTGGATCCTGGCTGACGAAGGGTGTCGACCGCTCTGTTAAGGGTTTTGGAACCAATCTTTTCTCCGCGTCCTCCGACCATTGCGACTACATAACCAGAACTTTGATCCATGATTGTCATCGCAACCTGTGGCTGCAGAGTGATTGTGATTGATTCACCTGCTGTTGCAATCTTATCGCCAGGTTTCATTATCTCAGCTTTGTAGGCTTCGATTGCTTCAGTACATTCTTCGACTGAGCTGAAGTTTATATTGTAGTTCTTATCGGAAGACTTGTAGTAAGAGAGCATTGTCTGGTCAGAGTAATTTGAGAAAGTGCCATCTGGATGCTCAAGGGTAAGTCTGTATATGAATGAGTATTTAACGCCTACATCGTAGTTGTCCTCGTTGTTGACTTCGTTATTTGCAATTTCCTGAATACGAGGATCCTGAGTAGAGTAAACGGTAAGACCACCAGAGTACAGAAGCTGATAAGCTTCCTCCTGAGTCATACCTTTCTTTTCCTGAAGGTCAGCAAGAAGATCGTCTGTAAGTTTGTCTACAAAGTAAGTAGTAGAAGAGTTTGTGTCTTCAACTTCGGTGTTTACAGTAGCGATTCTTGCATATACATCATCGTTTTTAGCGTTATTATATTCGGTCTCAGTAATGTAGCCCTGTTCTAACATGTTGTTAAGAACCTGGTTACGTCTGTCTTTGTTTTTGTCTGGATGTGATATTGGATTGTATCCGGATGGGTTCTTTGTGATACCAGCGATAACAGCACACTCAGAGAGTGTGAGATCCTGAACTTCTTTGTTGAAATATCTTTGGGCTGCAGCCTGAACACCAAGACAGTTCTGACCAAGATTGATGGTATTTAAGTAGTTTTCCATAATCTCGTCTTTGGAAGTGAACTTTTCAAGCTGAACTGCAAGATACTGCTCCTGGATTTTTCTTTCGAGTTTGTCAGAGAAGGTTTCTTCTTCAGTCCAGGTAGTAAATACGTTGTTCTTAAGAAGCTGCTGGGTGATAGTAGAAGCTCCCTGAGAAAAATCAAAGTTATTGGAAACACCTGTTACAAACGCACGAACAATACCCTTGGTATCAATACCGTTATGGGTATAGAATCTTTCGTCCTCGATAGCAACAAAGGCGTGCTCTAATGTATCTGGAATTTCATCCAGTGTTACATAAACTCGGTTTGCTCCAGAAGCAACCAGTGTTTCAATTTCATTACCATCTTTATCAAGGACTGTTGTTAAATATCCAGTTGGAGAAATGTCAATAGTAGAAGCATCAGGAGTATCCGCGATAAGGTTGTTTACGAATTTATAAACTTCGGCTCCTGCAAGTGCAATCACTACGATAACTCCGAGGACACAAAGGCGCATTCCGATAAGCTGAATCTGCCTGAGAATCCTTGAGACTTTAATATGTTTTTTAGCCTTTTTTCTGTTTGTGGCCTGTTTTCCGTAATTGAACATTTTTATCCTTCTTTTTCTTATTTATATATAAGAACATAATAAACTACCCTATTTTATCAAAAAAGGGCATAAAAAACAAATCATTATTACCATTTTAAAATGGCTCTCATTTGTGTATAATTAACGTTGGTTTATTATACGCTTTTAAGGAGTAATGATGGCACAAAATAGCTTTAAAGCTGGAGAAATTATATTTAAATCTGGTAGCGATGTTAAAGGTTTTTACATACTTATGAAAGGTACTGTAGAACAGGTTATTGGTGCTACCAGAATCGTGTTGGGTCCAGGATCCTGTGTTGGATTGGCGGACGCTTTCCATGATGCATATTATGGGGATTACAGGGCCGTTGAGGATTGCGTGGTTAATCCAATTTCGTATAGTGGTCCAGATGATTTCGTTAAGATATTTGATGAGATGCCTGTTTATATATTTGGATTTGCCAAGGGTGCGCTTCGTCAGTGCAGAACAATTTTCCAGATATATATGGAGTCAAAATACCTGGCTCAGGATTTTTATACTATCGCCACAGAAAGCTACAGAAACTATTTACATCTTTGCAATGAAAAGAAGATGCCTTATAAGCGTTTCACCCGTATAAATTACATCACTCCAGCCACATTTGATAATAAGGTGGATGATTGGGAAATAGACTACGTTTATTCGTTTAATGATGTTCCAAATCAAAACATAGAGCAGATTTATGGCGGTAATAAAGCCATTGCTATTGGAGTGATTGGAACAGCCTGCAAGCTTATGGATACCGCAATTGTTGCGCTCGATGAGATTGGCTTTTGGGTTGAAAAAAATATGGATATTATCCTAAATGACAGCAAGATGGATCTTTTCCAGCTTTTGTTTGATATGAAAGCAAGAGCATGCATTTTAGGAAGAACGGTTGCTGAAATTGAGGATGAAATTGAGTATGTCTACGGCTTTATAAAGGATATAGGCATTTATCCACCAGAGCTTGTTGAGAAAAAGTGGCAGGCTTATGCATCGTATGATTTTGCAAAGGGTACAGTTGCACTTAATGGCGAGACCGGACTATTCATGGATGAAGAAATCCGTGATGAAATAAAAGATGGCGGTGAGACCTTCACCATAGAGAGTGAATATGAGGTTGAGGATGAAGATTTCCCTGAGGTAACGGCTACTTTGTCTGAAGAGATGGCAAATGTCGAAGAAAGTGGTAATGAAGACTGTCTCCAGAAAATATTTGATTACGTTAATCTTGATGAGAAAAGTGGCATAGAAATCAAGAAGAGATTTAAAGCATTCACTGCTCTTAAAAATAAAGAGGATACTGATGATAAGACAAGAAAGCTTAGAAGAGCAATCACTGAGGATTACTATAAGCTTTATGAGGCATGCTTCTTTAGGTCGCTTAAGAATAGAAATATAGATCCTATAGTTGAAATGTTCCTTCATTTTGGATTTATGGATGCCAATCTTGCAGGAATTGATAATTCCAATGAACTTTATGATCTTTTGGCATATCTTCCTCAAATCAAGAGTGCAAGGGTTTATACAATCTATACCTGGCTTATGGCTATCTATAAAAAAGAAAAAGACCCTTCTAAGAATGAGTTGGATCTTGATTTTAAGGGATTTGTTCAGGAAGAAAAGAGAAGTGGAAATATAAAAGAGTCTCAGGTTAAGGCATTTCTTGAAAGTGCGGATGAGAGAGTTAAGTTTGAAATTGCAAACTTCTTTAAGTCTGCAAACAGAACAACCTCAGGAAAGATGAGTGCGTTCTGCCCACCACTTATAGCTGAAAACTTCCTGAATGGACCAAAGAAAAGCCTTCTTACTACCAAAATATTGGATGATGCCATGGATAAGATTACCAACATCGACTTTGGTATTTTCTATAGAGATATTTATTTCTCTGATCCAGATAAGGGCGTTAAATCAGAAACACTAAAGAAGGAAGTTCTTCCAGATATCATTCTTTTGCCTAATGCGGGAGTAAGAGGAATGATGTGGCAGGAAATATCTGGTATAAAGAAGGATACTCCAGCACGAATAGTATTTCCTATGTTCTGTCAGGAAAGTCTTGATAAGCTCATGGTATATGTCTGCGGAGCTTTCAGATGGGAAATCTGCAGGCGAGAGATGGGTGTTAGATGGAATGAGATTGGCGGAGAGTGTCTCACATCTGATTTCTATGATTATTTCACTTTCTACAAGAAGAACAAGGAGCTTTCGACTGAAGGAAAAGAGAAAGTTAAGAATCTTCTTAAGAAAAATAGAAATAATATGCGAGAAGCGTTTACTGCTCTTTATACTATATGGATTAACTTTGAGTCATCGGGAAATGTCCGCCTTAATAAGTCAGAAAGAGAGATGCTTGCTAAATATTGTCCGTTTAGAAAGAGCTACAGAGATGCGCTTGTGGGGCACCCAATGTTTGGGGATGTAATCACAAGGTACGAGACTAAAAACAAGCAAAAACTTCATCATATTGATCAGGTATATGCCAAGTATGAAAAAATGGGCGGAACAATTGATGATTTGATGAAGATTAGCCGAGCATTTTATGAGAGTTAAATAATGATACATACTTTGATGGTTCCATGTCATTTTGGTCTTGAAGCTGTTCTTAAGCGCGAGATATATGACCTTGGATATGAAATTCTTAAAACTGAAGATGGCCGTGTAACTTTTGAGGGTGATGACGAAGCTATCGCCATGGCAAATATTCACATTAGAACCGGTGAGAGGGTTCTTCTTGTTGTGGGAAGTTTTAAGGCATACACTTTTGAAGAATTTTTTGACAAGGTTGAGGCCTTGCCATGGGAAAATTATATTCCAAAGAATGGCAAATTCTGGGTGAAAAAGGCTTCCTCTGTAAAAAGTAAGCTGTTTTCTACATCTGATTTGCAGTCGCTTGGAAAAAAAGCGATGGCTAAAAGGCTTGGTAAAATTTACGGAATTGACTGGCTTCCAGAGGACGGTGCAGCATATCCTGTTCGTATTTTTATAAATAAAGAT
The DNA here is from genome assembly GCA_024403255.1 of Lachnospiraceae bacterium. Classification (GTDB taxonomy): domain Bacteria; phylum Bacillota; class Clostridia; order Lachnospirales; family Lachnospiraceae; genus JAKSSE01. The sequence goes on along the minus strand of JAKSSE010000033.1, from coordinate 4,668 downwards.
GAGGTTACAGTTGCGCTTGATACAACCGGGGAGTCTCTTCACAAAAGAGGCTACAGAGTGCGTGTTTCAAAGGCACCTTTAGAGGAAACCTTGGCAGCAGCGCTTATCAGTCTTACTCCCTGGCATAAGGACAGGATTTTGGTGGATCCTTTCTGTGGATGTGGCACAATTCCGATTGAAGCAGCTATGATGGCGGCAAATATTGCTCCGGGAATAAGTAGAAATTTTCAGGCGGAAGATTGGACAAATCTTATTCCAAAGTCCACATGGAAAGATTTAAGAGAAGAAGCTAAAGAAGAGATTAATCTTGATGTGGAGACTAATATTCAGGGATATGATCTCGACCCAGAGATGATTGAGGCTGCCAGAGATAATGCAAAAAGAGCAGGCGTTGAAAACCTTATACATTTTCAGGCGAGAGATGTGAAAGATTTGAGAAATCCTAAAAAATATGGATTTCTTATCACTAACCCACCATATGGCGAAAGATTAATGGCTGATGATGAGGTTTCGGGCTTATATAAGACTATAGGTGACGTCTATAAGGGGCTTGATAGCTGGTCTATGTACCTTATCACTTCGTTTGATAAGGCGGAGAACTTTATTGGCAGAAAAGCTGATAAAAACAGAAAGATTTACAACGGAATGATAAAAACTTATTTTTATCAGTTTATGGGACCAAAACCACCAAAGAGGAAGAATACTGTAGATGAATGATTTGAAAAAGTATGGAATCATCATCGCGGTGGTTCTGTCGACATTCGTTTTAAATTTCAATTTTTCAGGAACCCATGGGGAGGTAAAGCCTTTCCGTGGTGCTAAGCTTGAAGAGGATGTTTTTTACCCACTTATGGCTGAGAATTACAACTCTCAGACGCTTACGCTGTTTTCTGACGGCGGAAGTTTTTCTAATAGTAACGGCAAAATTTTGGTTGACCCGTCTTTAAACTTGCTTGTTTCTACAGACATTATTTCAAATGTATTCTCTTGCAGTAGTGCAATATATAACAACGATACCCTTGTTTTAAAGAAGTTTGATAAAGAAATCATATATAAGAAAAATGAGGACTATGTGACCGTAAATAATAAGAGAATAAAAGTTCTTAGTCCTTTGATTTACTATAATGGTAATTACTATGTTGGAGCAGAAGATTTGTCTGTACTTTTGGATTATCAGTATAATTTTTCAAGGGACACCTTAGAAGCTAATCTTTCGAATGAAAGAGCGGGCGAATTTTTTGTTCCTAAAAAATTTGACCTTAGGGAAGAGCAAAGAGCAGCAGAAATTAGGGACCAGGGATCTGAGGCAACATGCTGGGCGTATGCTTCAGTTGCAGCGATGGAGTCATTTCTTCTTCCAGAAGAAGACTACAATATATCTGTAGATTCAATGGTTAATTACAGCGCCTTTTCTGGAAATCTGGCAGAAGGCGGTGAATATACAAAAGCTTTGGCTTATCTTTTGTCGTGGAATGGTCCTGTTATGAATGATGAGGATGGTGCGGTTATCAAGCACCTTCAGGAAGTTCAGATTCCAACATATAAAAATATCGATAGAATAAAAGAAGACATATTTATTTATGGCGGCGTTCAAAGTGCAATTTACTGTACTGATCTTGTTAATGACACAGACTCAAGATATTACAACCAGGATAAATTTGCTTACTATTATGATGGGGAGAAAAATCCAAACCATGACGTAGTAATTATAGGATGGGATGATGATTTCTCAGCGGATAATTTTCCTTCGAAGCCTTTGGCAAATGGCGCCTTTATCTGTCAAAACAGCTGGGGCAAAAAATTTGGCGATGAGGGTGTGTTCTATGTATCATACTTTGACAATAATCTTTGTACTCAGTCAGTTGTATACACAAAAATTGAGGATGCCACAAACTACGACACAATTTACCAGTCGGATTTATGCGGATGGGTTGGAAATATTGGATTTGGAACAGATTCAGCCTTTTCGGCTAATGTATTTACAGCAGAGGAAGATGGCTGGATTGATGCTGCAGGATTTTATGCTACAGGTCCAGAAACCTACTATGAGGTGTATATGATTTCTGATTATGCCGGCCCGTCAGACCTTGCAAAAAGGGGTATTAAAGTGGCAGCTGGACATTTGCGTGATGCAGGATTTTATACTGTAGATTTTGACCATCATCTGGAGGTTTCCAGTGGGGATAAATTTGCCATAGGTGTATTTTTGAGAACAGAAGGATCAGAACGTCCAATAGCAATTGAATATGCGCTAGACGAGCTTACTGAAAACTGCGATATAAGTGATGGCGAAGGCTATATAAGTTCAGATGCAGTGCACTGGGAGTCAATTGAGAAAAAGGCAAAGGCAAATCTTTGCATTAAAGCATATGGGAGCATCTGGTAATGCTTGAGAAAAAAGTGGTAAAACTTGTGACGGTGCTTCTTATTAGCTGCATGGTTTTAATGTGTACAGCGCTTTTTTACCTTCCAGAGGTTAGAAAGAATGCAGGGCCCTTTTTAAATAAAAAAGATAATGATAAAAGCACTATAGATAAGCTTTTTGGCGATGAGGCGGTTCTTGTACCCAGCGACGCTGAGGTTGTGGAAGCGGGGCTTGAATCTTTGGAAGATGTTAAGTCAAACAGGAGACTGGCATTTATGCTTCCTGATGGAGTAAAGGCTACAGACGTTAAGATATCTAATGATTATCTTCATCAGACTGTTAATCTTATTATCCCAAGTGCCGATGAAGAATATTTTGAAAACAGGCCATTGGCGGGAAGCTCAAATTATATAGAGGAAATTTCGACAGATCCTGGTCCGATACAGGGAATAGTGGAAATTAGAACTGATAAAGTGTACGAGCTTGCCTGCTATTATACTGATACCACGCTTTATATGGATTTTATTGATCCGCACGAGATTTATGACTATATAGTAGTAATTGATCCAGGGCACGGAGGAAGAGTGCCAGGAACGGTTAAAGGTGGTTATAGCGAAAAGGATATAAATCTGGCGATAGCGCTTGAACTGCGAGCAGCATTGATGCGTTCAGATTTAAATGTCGGAGTATACTGCACCAGGTCGGATGATACAAATCCAGAATTTGAGGAGCGAGTTGGGCTTGCAAATCAGATTAATGCAGACGTTTTTGTTAGTATTCATAACAATTCCATGGCTGGAAAAGGAAGGGCTACTACCAAGGGTGTAGAGGCACTATATGACGAGGAGGATAAGTCTGGAAAAAGTCTGGAACTTGCCAAACTTCTTGAAGAGTATATAGCTCGTGAGGCGGAGGCTGTTAACAGAGGCGTAGTAAAAGGCAATGATATATACGTGGTTAGAAACTGCAAAGTTCCAAGAACCCTTATTGAGGTGGGATTTATGACCCATTCCGACGAACTAAAAAGGCTTGCGTCGGCTCAGTATCAGTGGCAGGTGGGGCAGGCTCTTTGCCATGGAATAGAAGACTGGTTGGTAAACCATTAAGGAGATATTATGATTTTTGCAACAGGTAACAAAGGTAAAGCAAGAGAGTTTCAGGAAATTTTAGGGAATACTGTCGGTGAGATTCAGACGATGAAAGAAGCCGGCATAAATATAGACATCGTAGAAGATGGCAAAACATTTGAAGAGAATGCACTTATCAAGGCAAGAGCTATTGCAAAGGAAATTAATTACAAAGAGCCGGTAATTTCAGATGATTCTGGTCTTGAAGTAGATTTTCTGGGTGGTGAGCCAGGAATTTATTCTGCAAGATGGATGGGAGAAGATACCAGCTACGACATAAAGAATGCTGAACTTATCAGACTTTTGGAAAAGGCAGATGAAGATAAAAGAACCTGCAGATATGTTGCAGCTGTAGCAGTTGTTTTGGAGGATGGAACAGAACTTTGTGTAAGAGGCACTATGGAGGGCGAAATCGCTCATGAGCCTGCCGGAGAGAATGGTTTTGGTTATGATCCTGTATTTTATGTTCCAATGTACAAAAAGACTGTAGCGCAGCTTTCCGCAGACGAAAAGAATGCAATAAGCCATAGAGGCAATGCTCTTAGACTCATGAAAGAAAAACTTGAGAATAGATAATGAAAGTTCTTATTGTAAGCGATACACATGGAAGCCTTGAAAATTTAAAGAAGGTAATTGAAATAGAAAAGCCAGACAGGGTTATTCACTGTGGGGACTCACATAATCAGGAGGATAGAATTGCTGAGTGTGTTAGAGTTCCGTTAGATATAGTTGGCGGCAACTGTGATGGTGGTTTTATGCTCCCTAATGAGCTGGTAACGACTGCCATGGGGAAAAGAATTTTTGTTACGCACGGCCATTTATATGGCGTTTATTCAGGTATACAGACTCTTGCAAGAGAGGCTAAAGCAAGGGAATGTGAAATTGTTTTTTATGGTCATACTCATGTTCCAGATATTGAATATTATGATGGACTTAGGATTGTTTGTCCGGGATCGCTAAAGGAACCACGTCAACCAAGCCGTATTCCAACCTACGCGATTATGGAAGAAAGAGATGATGGGGAAATAAATATAAAAATTGTTGAAATAAAGTGAAAAAAGTATTGACAATAAATTCACTAGTGATATAATAACAAAGCGTTCGTTCGAAAGAGTGGACAACAAATCGGGGTGTGGCTCAGTTTGGCTAGAGTACCTGCTTTGGGAGCAGGGGGTC
>JAKSSE010000032.1 GCA_024403255.1 Lachnospiraceae bacterium | reverse complement strand
GTATAAACTCTAACGCCACAGCAAAAGCTTTAACAGTTTCAGAATCCTCTTTTCCAAGCATTCTGTATGTTTCTAACATAATTATAGGACGAAGCCTTTTTCCCCCAGCTAAAACGGAGTATTCCATCGCCTCAGTTATATCGCAAAAAACATCCAGTTTTTCAGGGAGATACTTATTTAATAAGTTTTCAACATGTTTTACATCTGATGAAAGATGTTCATAAAAATCACTACTAGAATATGACATTATTTTACTTCGAGCTCCCCTACGCTATTTCCTTCGGCATCTAATGCCTCAACTTTTTTTGCAACAGTATCAAGCAGGGCATTCGCCTCTTTAAGCTTTTTCATACCATCCTCATAAAGAGTAAATGAATCTTCTAAGGTGACATCATCCTCTTCCATCTTATCAACAATTTTTTCAATATCTAAAAGAAGTTCTTCTACTGATACTTTCTTATCTGACATAACACTCCTAACCTTTTATTTCCTCAACTTTAGCGGCAAAGCTTCCTTCATTTAGGTGAATATTTAGTTTTTCCCCAACACTTAGTTGCTTTGCTGATTTTATATTCTGACCTGATTCATTCTGTATATAAGAAAAACCTGATGCAAGCTTTTTTGCTGGCGATAAACCATCAAGTTTAATCGCTACTTTCTTTAACTCATCCACCCTCTTTTGTAAAACATTTCTAGGATGATTATAAGATATCTTTACGCCAAGCATTTCCAAAGCTTTTTTTCTATCAGCCAGTTTGTTTTGTATATTCACATTTAAGTCATCATACAAATCTGTAGAACGCTGATAAAGAGCTTCCAGTCTGGATTTTGGAGATAGTATGGCAAGCCTGTGCTCCATACTCTGTGTCAATGTTTTATATCTTTGATAGGTAAGCAAAAGACTATTTTTCATACGACTTTCATCAGCCTTTATCATATCTATTGTGTCTTTTATGTTATATACGTATTTCGCTGCATCTGATGGGGTTGCCGCTCTTAAATCAGCAACATAGTCAGCTATAGAATAATGATCCTGATGTCCAACCGCTGAAATTATAGGCGTATTTGCGTTAAAAATGGCATCTGCGACTACTTTCTCATTAAAGCACCAGCGTTCTTCCTCTGAACCTCCACCTCGGCCTACAATTATGACATCAAATCCCATTGGATCAAGAATCTGTATACCTTTTGCTATAGTAAACTCAGCACCTTTACCTTGGACCTGTGCTGGATATACGCTAATTCTAACTCCTGGATTTCGTTCTTTTGCTATTTTGATAATATCCTGAATAGCTGAGCCAGTCTGAGATGTTACAACACCTATGTTATTTATATATTTGGGAATAGGCTTTTTGTACATCGGGTCAAAATAACCCATCTCGGAAAGTTCTTCTTTCATCTGAAGAAACTTTTTAAATAATTCACCTTTTCCATCCTGTTCCATTTTTATGGCAGAAAGCTGAATCTTGCCATTTTTTTCGTAAGTTGTAATCTTACCGGTTATTACAACTTTATCTCCATCTTTAAGCCTAAACGAAAGCTTATTTGCATAACTATTCCACATAACTGCATCTATGGCAGCATTCTCATCTTTTAATGTGAAATAAATATGCCCTGATGAATAGTATTTAACTCCACTAGCTTCACCCTCAACTAATACACTTCTCAAAAACATATCATTTTCCAAGAGTGCATGAATCTTATAATTAAGCTGTGATACTGTTATTTTTTCAGTCATATACCTTAGCTAAAATGCCATTTACAAAAGATCCAGAATTATCAGTGCCATATTCTTTTGCAAGATTTACAGCTTCATTTATCGCTACTTTATCTGGAATGGAATCCTCATACTTAATCTCATAAATCGCAAGTCTTATGATTGTAAGATCTACTTTTCCCATTCGGGTAGTCTTCCAACCTTCTGATTTTTCATCAATAAGACTATCAATTTCAGGAAGTTTTTCCCTTATTGCATTTACTTTCTCTGTGATGTAATCACTTTCCTCTATGAAATCAGCAGGCCTTTCAATATCCTCCTGCTCAACAAATAATTTTATCTGCTCATCATACTCAGCATCATCATGAAATTCTGTTCTAAATAGCAGCTTAAAAACAGCCTCTCTAACTTCGCTTCTGGTCATTTTAATCTCCTTTAGAAAAAATGGGTATCTGTAAGCATACAGATACCCAAATTATACTACATATTTACTTTCTATTAAAGGCTTTTCGGCTACGCGTTTGCTACAGATGCAATATCAATATCTATCTGAGTAACCTCAAGACCGGTCATGGTTTCGATGGCTGATTTAACCTTTTCCTGAACTTTTGATGAAACCTTTGGAATTTCATATCCATAAGCAATATTTATTGAAAGTTCAACCTTAACCTTATCGTCCTTAACTGAAATATTAACGCCCTTTGAAAGCTTATTTAGACCAATCTTGCTAACAATATCATCAGTGATATTTCCAGCCATGGAGTCAACGCCTTCTACCTCAGTAGCAGCTAATACAGCAATATTTGAAACGACTTCATCTGCAACCTTAATACCGCCTTCTGGGCCATCTTTAATTACAAACATTTTTCTTTCGTCTGCCATAATAACCTCCTTTTGTGGCTATCAACTAATAAATTATAGCAAAGAAATCTTTATTCCTCAACGTCCTTCATTGAGAAGCTGATTCTGCCCATCTTGTCCTTGCCAAGGCATACAACCTTAACAGTATCACCAAGAGTAAGAACATCCTCAACTCTATCGATTCTCTCATTTGCAATCTTAGAAATGTGAACCATTCCCTCTTTGCCTGGAGCGAACTCAACAAATGCGCCAAACTCTTTGATTGAAACAACAGTACCGGTAAATACCTGACCTTTTTCAAAATCGGTAACAATGGTCTCTACCATCTGCTGTGCTTTCTTCATTCCCTCTGGGTCAGTACCACAGATTGAAACAGCACCCTCATCATTGATTTCAATCTTAACACCAGTACGCTCGATGATTTCGTTGATGGTCTTTCCTCTCTGACCTACAACCTCACCAATCTTAGCTGGGTCAATCATAATCTGAACAATCTTTGGAGCGTACTTAGAAATCTCTTTTCTAGGCTCTGAGATTGCTGGCTTCATACAGGTATCCATGATGAAGAGTCTAGCCTCACGGCAACGAGCGATAGCGCCCTCTACGATTTCACGGGTAAGACCATGAATCTTAATATCCATCTGGATTGCAGTAATACCTTCGGTAGTACCAGTTACCTTAAAGTCCATATCGCCGAAGAAATCTTCAAGACCCTGGATATCGGTAAGAAGTACGAAATCATCATCAGTCTCGCCAGTAACAAGACCACAAGAAATACCAGCTACCATGCTCTTAATTGGAACACCTGCAGCCATAAGTGACATACATGATGCGCAGGTAGATGCCATTGAAGTAGATCCGTTTGACTCAAAAGTCTCAGACACAGCACGGATTGCATATGGGAATTCCTCTTCTGAAGGAAGTACAGGCATAAGAGCCTTTTCTGCAAGCGCACCATGACCGATTTCACGACGTCCTGGACCTCTTGAAGGCTTTGTCTCACCTACAGAGTAGCTTGGGAAATTATAATGATGCATGTAACGTTTAGAAGTTACATTCTCATCAAGACCATCAATCTTCTGAGCCTCTGAAAGAGGTGCTAAAGTTACAACATCACAAATCTGAGTCTGTCCACGGGTAAACATTGCTGAACCATGAACTCTAGGAATAAGATCAACCTCTGCCTTAAGAGGACGAATCTGAGTAATCTCACGACCGTCTGGACGCTTATGATCTTTAAGAATCATCTTACGTACAGTCTTCTTCTGATACTGATATACTGCCTCACCAAGAACTGCAAGGTAGTCCTCATTGTCAGCAAATGCTTCTTCGAATTTAGCAGTAATGTTGCGGATATTCTCCTCACGAACCTGCTTCTCGTCAGTAAATACTGCTACTTCCATCTCAGCTGGAGTTACGATCTCGCGCATCTTAGCGAACATCTCCTCTGGGATAGCACATGAAGTATACTCATGTTTCTTCTTGCCAACTGCAGCTACGATAGTATCGATAAATTTAATAATCTCAAGGTTAGTATCATGAGCAGTGTAGATTGCGTTAATCATAACATCCTCAGGGATGATATTAGCACCAGCTTCAATCATGATAACCTTAGTACGAGTAGATGCAACAGTAAGCTGAAGGTCGCCTTCATGCCACTCTTTCTGAGATGGATTGATGATAAGCTTTCCATCTACCATACCAACCTGAGTCATAGCACATGGGCCATCAAAAGGAATGTCTGAAATAGTAGTTGCAATAGCTGAACCAAGCATAGCTACGATTTCTGGACGACACTCTGGGTCAACACTCATTACGAGGTTATTTAAGGTAACATCATTTCTGTAATCCTTTGGGAACAAAGGACGCATAGGACGGTCAATAACACGAGCGGTAAGAACTGAGTTATCTGAAGCCTTACCTTCACGCTTATTAAATCCACCTGGAATCTTGCCTACTGCATAAAACTTCTCTTCAAACTCTACTGAAAGTGGGAAGAAATCAATACCCTCTCTTGGCTTGTCTGAAGCGGTTGCGGTACAAAGTACAGTGGTGTCACCATACTTCATGAAAACTGCGCCGTTAGCCTGTGCTGCAACTTTACCAGTCTCAACAACGAGCTGCTTGCCGCCGATTTCCATTGAAAAACTCTGGAACATATCTGTCTCCTTTACTTAAAATTTAGACAGCTTTGCCGAAACTACTGAACAAAGCACCGTATGCTCTCTTCAGTGGTCTCGGAATCTTGCTGTCTTTAATTATTTACACGGGAAAATCCCGAAGCTGCACAAATTTTGACGTATTTTAAACGTAAAAGCAGAGCGGAAAACTTCCGCTCTGCATAAAGGCAATTATTTACGAAGACCAAGTCTTTCAATAAGTGCACGATAACGATTGATGTCCTTATTCTTAAGATATGCAAGCATTCCTTTTCTCTGACCTACCATCTTAAGAAGACCTCTACGTGAGTGATGATCCTTTGGGTTAGCCTTAAGGTGCTCGGTAAGCTCCTGAATTCTAGCTGTAAGGATTGCTACCTGAACCTCTGGTGAACCAGTGTCGTTTGCGCCAGTAGCGTACTCTTTGATAATCGCTTCTTTCTTCTCTTTTGTAATCATTTTGATTCTCCTTTTGTTTATATATTTCTCCCTATACCAAGGTGTCGCTGGAGTACGAACATCTGAGTATGGGAATTACAACCTATGAATAATATCACAAAAAAATGTTATTGTAAAGAATTTTAGAAATCTAAAATTCGCTGTACCTTTACAATACTACGATAGTAAACCGATGAAATCTTTATACCATCTCTTTTGTTTGATGCATGAACAATCTGACCATTTCCTATGTAGATAGCAACATGTCCGATTGACTTACCACCTCTGCCGTAGAATACTAAATCTCCCGGCTGTGCTTCTGAAATCTTTATTGTTTTACCAATTTTAGCCTGAGCACCAGAATAATGTGGAAGGCTGTAGCCAAACTGCTTATATACCTGCATGGTAAATCCAGAACAGTCAACACCCTTTGTAAGAGAGGTTCCGCCCCAGACATATCTGTTACCAACATACTGAAGAGCAAACATAACCAAAGCTGCACGGCCATCAGATACACCCTCACCAAATCTGGCTTCAGTAAGTGTCATGGCATTACGAAGTCTGGTCTCTATCTCTACAAATTCTTTTGAACAGTATCCCACCTCATCATCAATTTCAAGAGCAATCCAGTCGTCATACTCTTCTGCTATTGTGATTTTTTCACCCTTTGGAATTGACGTCAAAATCTCTGAGTCTGTATTCATCTCGCTTCTAACACGAAGAGAATCTGCGGTTACAACTGCAACTCTTTCCATGATATCATAAGCAAGCTGTATAGCCTCCTCACCGGTAACTATGTATTCTGACTTAACATATCCCTCGATTTCTCCAGAAGAAATATGATACCATCCATTATTATCTCCAAGTATTTCACAACCAGCATTATTAGGAAGTTTACCACAAAGGGCACCCTCAGGATCTGGAGTCTTTCTAATATTTAGATTACCCGATTCTGTCTGGCAGATACCTAAATTAGTATATGAAGCAACTATCTCAATTTCTTCAGGTGTTGCATTTTCATATTCGGAACCATCGGCCTTTTCGATATATTTATTTCTTTCAATGTGAAGTGCAACCTTTTGCATAAGGTCAGTCTTACCACATATACCGGCGTTCAAATTACCATTTGGGTAATTAATAACCTTCTGTTGCTTAACTTCTACTTTCTTGCTTCCAGTTTTTACAGCAAAACTGATGCCTACTATTAAAGCAACCATCAATAAAACACAGCCTACAGCTATTAAAATATTTTTGATATTAAGTTTTATTTTCTCTACTAAAATTTTAAAATCAAATTTCATAGCGACTTATTATATCACTAACCTTCAAATATTTACAGCTTTTTGTAACATTTCTGTAACATTTACAGACATTATCGCTCTGCGAACCAGTTTTTTCCCATTAAAACATCTGTCTTCATTCGGCTTTGAAGTTCATCCAAATCTTTAAATTTCATTTCATCACGAAGCTTATCATGGAAAATTATTTCAGCCTTTTTCCCATATAGGTCGGCATTAATATCCAGTAAATGTGATTCCACTATTGGCTTGTTTGTATTCGCCACAGTCGGTTTCATCCCAATATTTGTAATAGATGGGTAAGAAACGCCCTCAATTAATGCTGTAGAAAAATAAACTCCAAATCTTGGCAAAAGTTTATCTTCTTTTGGCTCAATATTGATGGTTGGTATCCCTAAAGTACGGCCTATGGCTTTCCCATGAACTACCTCACCCTCAATTCTATAATCTCTTCTCAAAAGATCCCCCGCCAAAAGAACCTTTCCTTCGGTAATAAGGTCTCTAATATATGTACTGGAAATAATGTTGTCCTTATGTTTAACTTTTTCAACTACCCTTAATGAAAAGCCAAGCTCGTCGGACTTTTTTTGAAGATATAATACGTCTCCCTGACCTTTATAGCCAAATCTAAAGTCATCGCCAACGCAAAGATGCTTCATATTCAAATCCATTATCAAAAGATTCAAAAATTCATCTGGACTAAGCTTCATAAATTCATCATTAAATGGCACCTCTGCAAAATAATCTACTCCAAGGTCTTCAATAACGCTTCTTCTTTCATCCTTTGAAAGAATCATCTGGTCTACCGTATGGTCAATATACTGACGAGGTGAATTTGTAAAGCTAAACACCAAAGAAGATAGTCCCTCATCTACTTTCGAGCATACATCAGCAATCAAAAGCTGATGTCCAATATGAACACCATCAAATTTACCAATAGTAATTGCCGTACTTTTGGTCTTATCAAATTCTTTTGTATCGTGAATAATTATCATATTTAAATAAACATTTTTAAAGGTCTTACAAATTCATCCACAAAATGATAGATTCCTACAAACTGACCATCGTTAGTGTAAAAAAGATATTTTTCATTTTCACCAAGAACTACATTTTCTTCCTTCAAAAAGGCTTTTTCAATCTTCGCACCATTTTTCAAAGGAATATCAAAGCTTTTTGGCAATATGACTCTTTTATAAGAAAATGCATCATCAATTTTAAGTAATGATTCTTCTAATCTTCCAGCCTCTTTCAGATTATTTAATTCATCAAACCCAAAGGAATCATCTAAGTCAAAATTTCCAACTTTAAGTCTTCTTAAATAACTCATAGTAGATGGTACCCCAAGTTTTTTACCGATATCCTCGCATAACACTCTTATATATGTTCCAGATGAACAGCTTACAGAAAAAGTAACCTCTGGAAGATTTATTTTTTCAATAACGATATCTGAAAGTTTAATTAAAACTGGCTTTCTTTCAACAACTTTACCTTCCCTGGCCAAATCACACAGTTTTCTGCCACCAACTTTTTTTGCAGAATACATGGGTGGAATCTGCTCATACTCACCAACAAATGAAAGTATTACTTCTTTCACCTTATCTTCTGTTAAATTTACAGGCGCCTCATCAATTGTTTCTCCAGTGATATCTCCAGTATCTGTAGAACGGCCTAAGAGCATCGTTGTCACATATCTTTTGTCATGAGCAGTCAAAAGCTCAACCGCTTTTGTTGCTTTTCCTACACAAACACAAAGCACCCCTGTTGCCATAGGATCAAGGGTGCCTGTATGACCTATTTTTTTTGTTTCGTAGATACCTCGAAGTTTTGCTACAACATCAAACGATGTAAAGCCTTCTGGTTTATCTATACAAACTATACCGCTATACATCCTGTTTTCTAACTTCTTCTATTACTCTTTTTATAATTTCTTCAGAAGATAAATCGCTTTGAAAACCAGCAGCTTTCTTATGTCCGCCGCCGCCAAAAGCATTTGCGACCTTATTTAAATCGGTATCATCATTATTTCGAAGTGAGCACTTATACTCACCAGGAGCTGTTTCATATAAAAAGATTGCTATTCTCGTACCTTTGGTAATTCGAAGCTGATTAACGATACCATCCATATGCTTAGATGAAGCATTTTCTTCATGCATTTCCTTAAGGGTAATAACAGTTGAAATAAATTCACCTTTTTCATGAAGCTTGGCTTTTGCAAGAGCCCTTCCCATTATCCTGGTCTGAACAAACGTCTTTCTATAATAAGTTTCATCGATAATATAATTTGTATCGATGCCCTTTTCCATCAAATTACCAGCAACAATCATAGTGCTCTTATGGCAGCAGTCATACTGGAAAACACCTGTGTCATGCACTATGCCAGTATAAATGCACTCTGCAATCTCTTTAGTAACATCTTCATCACCAATAAGCTCATATACAAGCTCGCAGGTTGATGAGCCCTTAGGATTAGCATATGTTTCATCAAAATGCTGCTGAACCGGCGAATCTTCATGATGATCGATTCTTATAATACGCTTTGCATGATCTGAAATAGCCTCGTGTACATCAAGTCTTGAAACATTGTTACAGTCACAGACTATAAGTAAATCGTACTCACCAGCTTTATATTCATACTTAATTTCTGAATATCCCGAAAGGAAGCTAAACATTGTAGGCATTGGCTGTGTAAGATAAACATCACACTGTTTTTCTGGAAATTTATCTTTAGCATAATTCCAAATAGCCAATGTTGAGCCCACACAGTCCCCATCAGGACGAACATGGCCTGATATAGCTATATTATTTGCATTTTTTATTTCTTCAAAAAGGTTAAGCATCTAGTCTTCCTTTTTTTCGTTGTCTTTTGCAATTACAGATTCAATTTTCGAAATCATATCAACGCCATAGGCAATCGATGAATCCATAATAAAAGTAATATCTGGTGTATTTCTTAAATTGACTCTTTTTGCCAAAAGCTTTTTAATATAACCTTTTGCCGAATTTAAAGCTGCAAGAGTTCCTTCTTCTGGGTTTTCTCCACCCATTGCAGAAATATATGCTTTTGCAGTCTTTAAATCAGGCGCAACCTCGCAGGAGACTACACTAACAAGTGTAGCCATGCGGGGATCTTTAATTTCTTTGCGGATGATTTCGGCAAGCTCGCGCATTACCTCTTCATTCACACGGTTATTTTTAACTGAACTTTTTCTCATTAACGAGGTACCTCTACCATGATGTAAGCTTCAATCTGGTCACCTTCAGCGATCTGATCAAAATCTTCAAATACAAGACCGCACTCAAAACCAGCTTTTACTTCCTTAACATCATCTTTAAATCTCTTAAGTGAAGCAAGGTTTCCTTCGAAAATCTGCTCATCATCACGAGTAATTCGTACTTTACAGTCACGCTGGAAGTTACCATCAAGTACATAAGAACCAGCAATATTACCAACACCTGAAGCTTTGAATATCTGACGAACTTCTGCATGACCAATAATCTTTTCTTCGTAGATTGGATCAAGCATACCCTTCATAGCAGCTTCAACATCCTCGATTGCTGCATAGATTACGCTGTAAAGTCTGATATCAACACCTTCATGATCTGCAGTAGACTTAGCAGCTGCATCAGGACGAACATTAAATCCGATAATGATTGCGCTTGAAGCTGAAGCAAGAACTACATCAGATTCGTTAATTGCACCAACACCACTATGGATTACTTTAACAACAACTTCATCATTGGTTAACTTCTCAAGAGACTGCTTAACTGCCTCAACAGAACCCTGAACATCAGCCTTAACAATAAGGTCAAGCTCTTTAAGCTTACCAGACTGAATCTTGCTAAACAAATCATCAAGGCTCATCTTAGCCTTAGTCTCTTCGATAAGTCTGTTCTTATTCTCAGATACGAAAGTCTCTGCATAAGAACGAGCTTCTTTTTCTGAATCATGTACGATGAAGATTTCACCAGCATTTGGAGCCTCTGAAAGGCCTAAAATCTCAACAGGTGTAGATGGGCCAGCATCCTTAAGCTTTCTTCCCTTATCGTCATTCATAGCTCTTACACGGCCATAGCTTGCACCAGCAGAAACGAAATCACCTGCGTGAAGTGTACCCTTCTGAACAAGAGCTGTTGCTACAACACCGCGGCCCTTATCAAGACGAGCCTCGATAACAAGACCTCTGGCATTTCTCTTAGGATTAGCCTTAAGTTCAAGCACCTCTGCTGTAAGTAAAAGCATATCAAGAAGGTTATCAATACCTTCACCTGATTTTGCTGATACAGGACAAAATACAGTAGAACCACCCCAGTCTTCAGGAATAAGCTCGTACTCTGAAAGTTCCTGCTTAACTCTGTCAATATTTGCGCCTGGCTTATCAATCTTATTGATAGCTACAATAATTTCGATTTTAGCAGCCTTAGCATGGTTAATAGCTTCTACAGTCTGTGGCATAACACCATCATCTGCAGCAACAACTAAGATTGCAATATCAGTAGAATTTGCTCCACGCATACGCATAGCGGTAAATGCCTCATGACCAGGAGTATCAAGGAAAGTAATCTTCTCATCTCCAACATTTACTGTATATGCACCAATGTGCTGGGTAATACCACCTGACTCACGAGCTGTAACATTAGTATTTCTAATTGCATCAAGAAGTGAGGTTTTACCATGGTCAACGTGACCCATAACGCAGACTACAGGAGGACGTTTAACCATCTTTGAGGTATCCTCTTCTTCCTCTGCAAGAAGTTCAGCAATTACATCCACTTTCTCTTCTTTTTCAATAATACAGTTGTACTCAAGTGCGATTTCCTCTGCGGTTTCAAAGTCAATCTCATGGTTTGGAGTAACCATATTACCCTTAAGGAAAAGTTTTTTAACAATATCAGAAGCAGAAACATGCATTCTTTCAGCAAGATCTCTGATTACGATTCTTTCAGGAATAGCAACGCTCCTGATTTCAGTCTCATTCTTCTCCTTTGGTTTAGATACCTTATTTCTTGTCTGCTTTTCAAGATTAATAAAGTTCTCTGCCTTACCGCTCTTTTCCTCGCGGTCTTTCTTTCCCTTCTTACCTGGCTTACCATTACCCTTTGCAGGAGTCTGGTTCATAGCTGAAGGTGCATTATTATTCTGACCAGGACGATTGTTATTCATTCCTGGACGATTCTGATTAGCATTCTGATTTGGTCTATTCTGTCCCTGTGGGCGCTGAGTGTTTTGTCCATTATTCTGACGATTATTTGGACGATTGTTCTGCTGTGGCTTACCCTGATTTGTATTTACATTTTCTCTTCCGATGACTTTAATGCCAATAGAAGGTTTAGAATCAGCAGCAGGAGCGACAGTATTAGATACATTCTGCTTGGTATTCTGTTGAGGCTTTTCAGCCACTTTTTCGTTTGCTTGTTTAACTCCATTTGTTCCCTTATATGGATCTGGACGAACTCCATCATTTGATACCTGTGTAGGTGCTACTCTAGGCTTAATAATTCCAGTTCTTGCGCCATTATTTCTTCCAGCTGGAGCCTGAGGTCTACCACCCTGCTGTGGGGTATGTCTTTGCTGCTGTGCACCATTTCCAGTGTACTGTGAGTTAAATACCATGCTCACATTCTTCTTTTTAGAAGCATCAGCCTGTTTATTTGCTTCCTTATTTTCTTTAGCCTTTGGAGCTTCTTTTTTTGTCTCAGGCTTTACTTCCTTAGCCTTTGGCTCTTCTTTTGCAGCGCCTTTAGCGGCTTTAGCTCTGACAAGTTTAGCCTGCTCTTCATCTACACCACTAGCTGCTTTTTTACCTTCTATTCCATTAGCTTCAAGGATGGCAATAACCTCCTTGCTCTGCATTTCTAATTCTTTAGCTAAATCACTTACTCTCATTTACTACCTCCACGAACAGAAAACTGCTCTAGAATTGCTTTGGTCAAACCCTCGTCAGTTGTGCAAACAATGGATCTTTCATCCTTTCCTATTGCCCGACCAAGAGTCTCTTTCGTACTATAGGTAATCAATTGGACTTCGTAAAAAGTCGTCATATTTGTAAACTGTTTTTTAGTCCCGTCTGATGCGTCCTCAGCCATAATCGCCAAAAGAGCACTTTTATTTTTTATAGCCTCCTCAGCAGCAAAAGAACCGCTTTTTACTTTTCCCGCTTTTGCAGAAATACTAAGGAGATTCAAAATTTTATCAGTCATTCATCTTCTCCCTTAATTCTTCAAAAACAATGTTCCCACATGGTCTTCTAAAAGAACGATTAAAAGCCTTTTTCTTTTCTGCCAGAGCAATACACTCTTCGCTCTTACATATAAATGCCCCACGACCTTCACTATATTCCAAAGCCAAATGTGCATTTTCTTCGTCTTTTTTTAAGACTACTTTAAAAAGCTCATCTTTATTCTTTTTAGTTCTGCATGCCACGCAGGTTCTTTTAGGACTAAACAACTATTATTCCTCTACAATACCTTCTTCTACGAATTCGCCATCCTCATAGTACTCACCATCTTCTTCGTAGTACTCGCCTTCTTCATAATCGCCGAAGTCTCCATCCTTACGAGCGGTTGACTCATCCTTGATATCAATCTTATATCCGGTAAGACGTGCTGCAAGACGTGCATTCTGTCCTTTAAGACCGATAGCAAGTGAAA
Organism: Lachnospiraceae bacterium; assembly: GCA_024403255.1. GTDB lineage: Bacteria > Bacillota > Clostridia > Lachnospirales > Lachnospiraceae > JAKSSE01. The sequence continues at coordinate 4,249 of JAKSSE010000032.1, read as the reverse complement.
GCTGATAATCAGGAACGATAACTTTTGCAGTTTTCTCATCAGCATCTGCCATAACACCGATAACCTTAGCTGGTGAAAGAGCATTCTGAATTAAGATTGCAGGATTATCATCCCAGCAAATTACATCAAGTTTCTCACCTGAAAGTTCATTAACAATAGCATTTACACGGTTACCATTCTGACCTACACATGCACCAACTGGATCAACATTAGGATCATTTGACCAAACAGCTATTTTGGTACGGCTACCAGCCTCACGTGCAATGCTCTTAATTTCTACAATACCATCTCTTACTTCAGTAACCTCTGACTCAATAAGGTGTCTTACGAGTTCTGGATGAGTTCTTGAAACAAGAATCTTGGTTGAATGGTTGCTTGATTTAACATCAAGTACATATAACTTAAGTCTCTGATCAACACGATACATCTCTTCTTTAATCTGTTCAGCTTCCTGAAGATATGCATTTACATGGCTGCCAGAAGTATTTCTAATGATAGAAACCTGAACTGAAGAATCTGATACCGAACGAACAATACCAGTTACCACGCCATGATTAAGTGCATGGAACTGTTCAGTAAGTTTCTTTCTTTCCTCCTCACGAAGTCTCTGCTGAATAACATTTTTAGCATTCTGTGATGCAACACGTGAGAAATCCTGTGAAAAGAATTCATTGTTAACCATATCTCCAAGCTTAAGAGCTGGATTAATTTCCTTAGCTTCCTCAACTGAAATTTCGATAGCTGGATCAAATACTTCCTCAACTACCTCGCGCTGAGTATAAACATGATATTCTGCGGTTTCACGGTCCATGGTAACTGATACGTTATCAGTAGAACCAAAATAGTTCTTGCAAGCTGCAAGAAGAGAATTCTCAATTGCCTCTAAAACTACATAGCGGCTGATGTTCTTCTCCTTCTCTAAAATCTTAAGTGCCTCGTTGATTTCAGCAAAATTTCCACCCTGCTGCTTTACAACTTCCTTTTTTGCTTTTGCTCTAGCCATTTTTCCGTTATCCTCCTTAGAAATCTATTGTTAATCTTAAATCTGCTATTTCACTACGTGTAAATATTTCTAAACCCTCAGACGTTTCAAGGGTTATAGACGTTTCATCAAAGTTTTTAAGAATGCCTTCAAATTCTTTTTGCTTATCTCTTGCTTTATAAAGCTTTAGTTCAACTTCCTCACCAATACTCATTTTCAAATGTTTATCTTTTGTAAGCTTTCTGCCAAGTCCCGGTGAACTAACTTCAAATATGTAAGCATCGTCAATATAATCTTTTTCATCAAGAAGCTCATTCATCCTTCTTGAAACTGCCTCGCAGTCGTTGATTGTGATTCCACCTTCTTTATCTATATAGATACGAAGATAATAATCAGAACCTTCCTTCACATACTCAACATCATACAGATAAAAATTCATTTCTTCTAATATAGGAGAAACCAGTTCTTCTGTAGTGCTTTCTATTGTTTCTTTCTTTGACATATACTGCCCCTTAGATATTAACAAAAGAGTGAAGCTTTCGCTTCACTCTAACTACAACACTATTAAGCAGTTCCTAGGGGAATCGAACCCCTGTTTTCGCCGTGAGAGGGCGACGTCTTAACCGCTTGACCAAGGAACCATTCTGTCTTGCGACAACGTTGATATAATACACTATCGCAAAACAAATTGCAAGCACTTTTTTATTATTTTTCTATTTCCAAAATTCTATTAATAATTTCGTTGGCAACATCAAACTTGCTCATCTTTGGAAGCTCTTCATCTACTTCCTCTGTTATGATCGTGACAACATTTGTATCTGTACCAAATCCAGCGCCATCTGTTCTAAGCGAATTTGCAACAATCATATCCGCATTCTTTTTAGAAAGCTTTGCTCTTGAGTTTTCGATAACATTATCTGTTTCCATAGCAAAGCCAACAATAATCTGGTCTTCTCTTTTGTTATCACCAAGCCATTTAAGAATGTCCTCTGTCCTTTTAAGTGGAATGGACATATCCTCATCCTTTTTCTTAATCTTGTGATCAACAAAATTTTCTGGAGTATAATCTGCAACTGCTGCTGACTTAATAATAATGTCTGCAGATGGAAAAGCTTCTTTTACAGCTTCAAACATATCCTGCGCAGATACTACATTTACATTTTTCACACAATCTGGTGCTTTTGCCTGCATCTGTCCTGAAATCAAAGTGACTTCAGCCCCTCTAAATGCTGCTGCTTTTGCAATAGCACAACCCATCTTTCCTGTCGAATGGTTAGTCAAATATCTGACAGGGTCTAATGATTCCTGAGTTGGACCAGCTGTAACTACAATCTTTTTGCCCACTAAATCTTTAGGAGAAAGGGCTTTTTCTATATATTCATATAAAACTTCTGGATCAGGCATTTTACCAGCGCCCGTATCTCCACATGCAAGATAACCTTTTGCTGGTTCGATTACCTCATAGTTGAAGAACTTAAGTTTTTCAATATTATCCTGCACAATTGCATTTTCAAACATATTTGTATTCATTGCAGGAGAAAAAATCACCGGACACTTCATTGCCATGATTGTTGTGGTAAGCATATCATCAGCTATACCATTTGAAACTTTTCCAATCACATTTGCAGAAGCTGGAGCAACAAGACAAACATCCGCTTTCTTTGCAAGAGAAATATGTTCAACCTCAAATTTGAAGTCACGATCAAATGTATCTGTATAGCATTTATTTCCAGTCAGAGTTTCAAATGTCAAAGGTGTAATGAACTCAGTGGCATTTTTTGTCATAATGACCTCAACATTTGCACCTTCCTTTTTCAACATACTGGCAAGATTTGCAATCTTATATGCAGCTATACTTCCTGTAATTCCAAGGATAATGTTTTTATCTTTAAGCATACTATTCTCCGATATTAGTTTTCATATCCGTTTGGATTATTCTTCTGCCATCTCCATGAATCTTCACACATTTCTTTTATGCCATTTTTAGCTTCCCAGCCAAGCTCTGCCTTTGCCTTTGATGGATCACAGTAGCAGGCAGCTATATCTCCTGCTCGTCTAGGCTTAATAGAATAAGGAATCTTTATATCATTAGCCTCTTCAAAGTTCTTAACAATATCAAGAACCGAATAACCAACACCTGTTCCAAGATTATAAATGGCAAGACCACAGTTCTCTTTTATTTTCTTAAGGGCAGCAACATGACCCTCTGCAAGATCAACCACATGAATGTAGTCTCTTACACCGGTTCCATCTGGAGTATCATAATCATCTCCAAAGACACCAAGCTCTTTAAGCTTGCCAACAGCAACCTGAGTAATGTATGGCATTAAATTATTTGGAATTCCGTTTGGATTTTCCCCCATAGTTCCAGACTTATGAGCTCCAATTGGATTAAAGTAACGAAGCAAAATCACATTCCATTCATTATCTGCCTTCTGAATGTCAGATAAAACCTGCTCAAGCATAGACTTTGTCCATCCATATGGATTTGTGCAGGTACCCTTTGGACAGTTTTCTGTAATAGGAATCTCCGCTGGATCTCCATAAACTGTTGCTGATGATGAAAAGATGATACTCTTACATCCATTATTTCTCATAGCATCAACAAGATTTAACGTACCAGCTATATTGTTCTGATAATACTCCCAAGGCTTTTCTACTGATTCACCAACAGCCTTAAGTCCAGCAAAATGAATGCAGGCGTCAAACTTATCTTTTGAAAGTACTTCATTTAATTTTTCCTTATCAAGAATATCGCCTTTTACAAATTCAACCTTTTTGCCAGTTATTTTCTCTACCCTGCGAAGTGATTCTTCTGAAGAATTTGAAAGATTATCATATACAAGTACATCATAACCATTTTCTAACAAAGAAACGCAGGTATGACTTCCTATAAATCCAGCACCGCCAGTAACTAAAATTTTCATAATATGCTCCTGTCACTATAAAACTAAATATTTCTTCATAGTATACTACATTTTTCTTTATTCTTCACAAAAAAATCGCCCGGAATAATTCCGGGCGACAAAGTATATTTTAATTATGAAAGCTTAGACTTTGCAGTCTCAACAAGAGCGGTAAATCCAGCTGGATCATTTACTGCAAGCTCAGCAAGCATCTTTCTGTTGATTTCAACTTCTGCAAGCTTAAGACCATGCATAAGCTTTGAGTATGAAAGTCCGTTAAGACGAGCTGCTGCGTTAATACGAGCAATCCAAAGCTGTCTGAACTGACGCTTTCTCTCCTTACGTCCAGCGTATGAAGATG
>JAKSSE010000031.1 GCA_024403255.1 Lachnospiraceae bacterium | reverse complement strand
TAGGGTAAATAATTGATTATAAAAACAGTACCATAGTTTCATTTATAAAGTGATATAATATTTCTATCTAGAAAAGATAATCATCACAGGAGGGAAAAATGTCTGATACACGAACCGAGGTTTACCTTAAACAAAGATTTTCTGTTATAACCAAATACGATTTAACCGACTCAATTGGAAATCCCATCTACCATGTAAAAGGAAGTATTTGGGGTTTTTCTTTTAACATTACAGCATTAGACGATACTCCAATCGCAACAATAAAGAAAAAAGTTTCTATAATTCCAACTTATAATGTTACTTTGGCCAACGGAAATACAATTTTCCTTAAGAAGAAAATCGCCATTACCAAACAGGAATTTAGAGGAACTTATAATAGCCAAGAATTCCTAATAAGTGGTAATTTCATTGCTTTTGACTGCGATGTTTCTATTGATGGGACACGCATTGGAACAATCAAAAAAGAATTTTTGCACGTAACGGACACATATAAAACACGTGCCCTCGATCCAAAGTGGTTTGATGTTATGGCAATCGCTACAGTTATAGTTGATAATGCATGTCATAATAACAAAGGTAAATAAAAAACAAACAGGCAGCTTTAGCTGCCTGTTTATCTTTATACCTCAGGAATATCCTTCTCATCAATTTCAGAAATCGCTATTGCATCCTCTTTGCTCATTCCTCGGTCTATACAATTTTGGTAGGTCTTAATTGCCCGTGCTCTCTCACCGTAGATTGCACCTTTGCTGAACCCTTCTTCTACGCCCTCATCATACGCTCTAAACGATGGTAAATCCAAAACCTTTCCGCCCATTATGTCAGTCACCTCTCTTTTGATATTTAGATATTTGTCAGTAAGATAATCTATAATGTCCTTCGTTAAATCTTTAATGTTGTCAAATTGATAGCCTGATATATTTCCTTTATTATTTTCTATATCAAGTTTGTTAATAATAGAAATATATTCATTTTTCAGTTTTTCTATCTTATCTTTATCTTTATTTATTTCAGCCAAATCCTTTTCATATACTAATAAATAATAAGGTATTAGCATATATAGCTTCTTTTCAAAAATTTCATCTATCGAATAAAGCTGTGATTTTATAACTGGTACATCCCATGATATCTCTCCACCCGGAGTATCCAGAACAATTCTATAAGTATCCGGCGTAGATGAATTATGTCTAAGGTAAATGATAGCCGACCTAGGGTAGGTTATTCTAAGCTCATTTTCATTAACAGAAGCATCCTCCTGAGCTATAGCACTAGAATATTCAAAAAGCCTAACCATCATGGTGTTATCAGGTTTGCATTGACACTCCACCTGGTACTTTACCTGCACGTTATTATTTGAAACAACTACAAAATTCGAATCAGTCAAACGCTTTTTTGTTTCACCACTAAGAGAATTCGTCAAATGCTCATTCTGCTTATTCTGAACAAGATCACTCATTTTATAATGTTCAGAAAAAGCTTCATTTATCAATGGAATTATTAGTTCAGTACACTTAACTGTTATAGTTTTAAATACATCGTCAAAAGGAGTATGCACATTTGGCCCATTTCCCTTATCCATCATTCGATGTAAAGCCATATAGTATTTACTCATTCTTGAGTAAAATGCTCCTTCATCTGAATTTTCAACAATAATATCCTCTATGTCACAACCAAGAGCATCGCTTAACCTATAAGCTACATCCACTCTTGCTGAAAGTAATGGCTTTCTGCCCTGCTCATAATCTTGCAATGTACGAAAATTAACCCCACTAGCTTCAGCAAGCTGGCTTTGTGACATTCCAAGTTCTTTTCTTTTACTTTGAAGCGTATTATCTGTCATATTAACCTCCAAACACATTATACGCTTTAGAACATACGCTCGCAAGCGTATAATTTAATTTTTCAATAAAAAGACACACAAAAGGCAGCCGAAGCTGCCTTTATGTTAATTATTTAAGTTTCACTCTAACGACTGCGACAACGTCGTTGTTTGGAAGGTCATGTTGTAGAGAAGGTAAATGTTATCCTTATACTCTGCGCCGGTGTAGCGCCATAAATAAGTGCGCTTTAGATTATCAAAGTCTGTTGGCTGATAGATTCTCTTAACCGTAAGAATTTCGGTATTATACTTTTTGCCAAACTTATCTAAAGTAAATTCGTTTGCTATTTCATCATAAACTTTTTGATCCGGAAGCAAATCAGGTGTAAGCACCTCGCCTTCAACTGCCATAAGTTCTGAATTCTTTATTAGTCATGATAAAAACTCCCTATAGCAGACATTTTATATGCAAAATCCGTGTTAATATAGTACATTTTTTACTTGTACCATGCAAAAACTAATATATACTATATATTATATTCATTCAGAAGGACTTATTAAATAATTATGAACAAAAAAGGTGGCAACTGCCACCTTTTTGTTTAGTTAAAATATACCAGCTCATCTTCCGGCTTTTCAGTTTTCGTAACTTTCACAGGATAGAAAACCGGGCCCTCACCCTTATATGCCATGAGAAACTCAACCTTTATCTTTGCTGTGAAATCAAGCCATGTTTTATGCGCTATATTTTTAGCATTTTCATCCTTGCACATAAATCCCAAAAACTGGATATCATCTGCACAGCATGTCATAGCAAATCGTCCAGGAACATAGAAGTTTTTCTTCATTTTACCTGGTGGATTGTACACAAGGCCTATAAAGTGAACAGTTTTGCCATCATACTTTTTATAATTATCAGTGCAATCCATATACCAAAGAGCATAATCTGCATCTGATATTTCTATAACATCAGCATTAAGATCAAAAGGAAGCTCTTCCGGCTCATCATCTATTGTGCCATCTTCTCTCTCATAAACAAGCTGAGCAGGTCTGTTAAAACTCTTAACATTAGCTCTGAACTTAGTCTTGTTGGTATCAGGAGTGCAGCGATTGAAAATGATAACTTCTGCAGGAGTCAACTGTTCGAGCATCATGGTGCGCATATTTTGAAGATAAACTTCAAAAGTAGTTGCATCAACAGTTGCCAAAGTCTGAACTAACACCCAGCCCTTAGGCAGATCCATATCTAAAAATTCAGATACTTCCCAAGTTCCATTGTATTCAATAAAAACCAGCTCTGGTTTAAATGCTTCCTCAATTTTTTGTAGCATAGCAGGATTAAAATCCTCTTTATTTTCTACAAATAAAACATCTAAACCAACTTCCTTAAATTTTTCTTTATCGTATTCCTCGTCGCCGTCTTCACATACGATTACGACACCCCTGGCTCCATCAACAAACTGATTCTCAAAAATTGTCTCATGAATGAGGGATGTTTTTCCCGAATCCATAAATCCGGTAAAAAGATATATTGGAGTTTCTTCTCTTGCCATAATTACTCTAATCCAAATAAGTGCTCAAGCTGATGCTCATCAATATCAGCACCAATTACAACTATACGTCCAGTGTAGTCTGGCTCACCGTTTCTAAGTTCAAAATCGCCATCTACAAAATCAAAGTATACCCACTCTCCTTCTGGAGTTTCAACCATACCCTTTGAACGAATTACAGCACCATATTCCTCTGTATCAGCAAATTTCTGCATTGCATTCTCAATAATGCTCTTTTCAAACTTATGAGGAGTCTCAATACCCCAGGTATCAAATACCTCATCTGCATCATGGTCATGATGATGACCACAGCAGCATTCTCCGTCATGGTGATGATGATGTTCATGATCATGGTCGTGATCGTGGTGATGATGATGCTCATGTTCCTCATGATCGTGATGATGACCGCAGCAGCATTCTCCATCTTCATGATGATGGTGATGTTCATGCTCTTCATGGTCATGATGACACTCATGATCATGATCGTGGTGATGATGATGCTCATGCTCAGCAGCAACTTTAAGTGCTTCTTTCTGCTTTTCAAGAGAGTCCACACCTTCCATAACTTTAAGAAGCATCTCTCCAGTAAGCTTATCCCAAGGAGTAGTTACAATAGCTGCCTTTGGATTTAAATTCTGAATCTGTTTTACACAGAACTCAAGCTGCTCATCAGATGCATTTTGAGTACGGCTTAAAACTACAGTAGTCGCAAATTCAATCTGATTATTAAAGAATTCACCAAAAGCTTTCATCTGCTTTGAAGCCTTAAGAGCATTTACAACAGTAACCAAAGCATTCACCTTAATATCATGTGAATCCTGAAGCTTAACAACAGAAGCCATAACGTCTGATAACTTACCAACACCAGATGGCTCAATAAGAATTCTGTCTGGGCTATAGGTTTCAATAACTTCTCTAAGATTTTTATCAAAATCTCCAACTAAAGAGCAGCAGATACATCCAGAATTAAGCTCTGAAATTTCAATACCTGCATCCTTCAAAAAGCCGCCATCTACGCCAACTTCGCCAAATTCATTTTCAATTAAAACTATCTTTTCACCCTTGTATATTTCTTCAATCATCTTGCGGATGAAAGTAGTTTTTCCTGCACCTAAAAATCCTGAAATAATGTCTGTTTTTATCATTTCTTACATCCTTTCTGGAGCTTCAAATCCTAAAAGACTTATTCCGTCTTCCATAATTCTTCTCGCTAATTTAAGTAATCCAATATAGCTTTGCTGCTTTTTAGCATCCTCTTCTTTCATGATATTTGTGTCATGATAGAAACGGTTAAAGCTGTTTGCAACATCGTACAGATAACTACAGATTTTGTGAGGAGCCAAATCTTCAGCTGCTACTCTTGCAGTTTCTGGCCATGCACAAAGTGAAAGCATAAGTGCTCTTTGTCCATCAGATGATGGTGCCATAATTTCACAGTCTGTTTTTCCAAAAGTCTCCTCATATTTTCTTAAGATAGACTTGATTCTAACAATTGTATAGAGAAGGTATGGACCGGTATTTCCCTCTGAAGAAGTAAATCTCTCAATATCAAAGACATAATCCTTGCTGGCCTGATTTGAAAGATCACCGTATTTAAGAGCTGAAAGGGCAACTATTCCAGCTGTCTTATCAGCTTCATTTTCATCCATAGTACCATTTGCTTTTATCTTTTCAAGCATGGTCTGCTTCGTCTCATCAAGCAAATATTCAAGTCTCATAACTCCACCGCTACGAGTCTTAAATGGCTTTCCATCTTTTCCATTCATGGTACCGAAACCTATGAATTTAAGATCTGCTGTAGGAACAATACCAGCTTTTCTTGCAACTCTGAAAAACTGTGTATAGTGAAGTTCCTGTCTTTTATCTGCAAGATAAACATAGCCTGATGGGCTATACAACTTCTCTCTTTCAACCAGTGTTGCAAGATCTGAAGTTTCGTAATTTGCTCCACCATCTGACTTTCTGATAATGCATGGTGGGAATTCTTTTGAATCAGTCTCTTCTGCAATATCTACTACTATCGCACCATCACTTTCATAAGCGATACCTGAATCTATCATCGCCTGAACCATATCTGGAATGTATGGCTGTGCGTCAGACTCACCCTTCCAAAGATCAAATTCTACTGCAAGATTTCCATAGTTTTTCTTAAGGTCAGTCACTGACACATCAATAATATGTTTCCAAATTGCAGTATATCCTCTGTGTCCATTCTGAAGTTCGACAGTTGCAAGCTGAGCAGATTTTTTAAACTCTTCATCCTCTTTAGACTTGGCTGAAGCCTTTGGATAAATTTCTTCAAGTTCAGAAATGGTAAAAGGTGCCTCCTTTGGATATTCACCAGTAAATGTATCATCAAAATATGGCAAATCTGGCTGTCTTGACTTAAGTTCCATGATGATAAGTCCCATTTGAAGTCCCCAATCACCAAGATGCACATCACCTATAGTCTTATATCCATTATAGTTAAGAATATGTTTTATACTCTCTCCTATGATTGCTGAACGAAGATGTCCAATATGAAGTGGCTTAGCAACATTAGCTCCACCGTAATCAATGATAATCGTTCCCTCTTTTTCGCTTCTGTCACAGCCAAGATTTTCATCTTCCGATAACTCTTTTACATACTGGCCAAGAAATTCAGAAGAAAGCTTTAAATTGATGAAGCCAGGCATAACTGCTTCAACAGATGAAAACTTATCTGATTTTTGTAGTACATCTGCAACCTTGTTTGCTATTTCAATTGGTGCCACATGGTACTTTTTAGCACCAGCCATAGCACCGTTGCACTGAAATTCACAAAGATCAGGTCTGTTTGATACCGTTATTCTTCCAAGGCTTGCATCAAAACCGGCCTCCTCAAAGGCCGATTCAGTAACTTCTCCTAAAGTTTTTAATAATTCTGACATCTTATTCCTCGCTATTTTCCTCAAAAAGAGCCTGCTCTGCCATTGCAGCTTCAGGATCAAAATCTTCTGGTATATCGCCTAACGGCAAGTCGTCCGTATCTGCTAAAAGAGCATCAACATTTTCCTCTGCCTGAGCAAATAAAGCTGAAATATCGTTTCCATTATTGCTCATAATTGCATCAAGTTGTGCTTTGGTATCATCATCCATAGGCTTCATGCCATATGCACCAGAATAAGAGCCTGTAGTCTCATTATAGAAACTGTCATCAAGATCTCCATTTGCTATAGCATATGCCATTCTTTGCTCTTCTAATTCTTTTTCTTTATCGGCTGCTGCTTCTCTTTCGAGTCTTTCAAAGATTTCCTGTGCACGGCGAAGCTCCTCTGCTTCTTCCTCCGCCTTCTTTGCCGCTTCCTCATCGGCTGCACTGTTAGCTTCGGCCAAAAGTGCTTCCTGATTATTCTGAGCCTCGATTTCTTCAGCAGTCATAAAATGAACATTCCACCGTTTAATAACGCTGGACTTAACACTGTTTTTTCTGTCACGGATTTCAATTAAATCCGGCATTTCATATTCGGTATTTCGATTTGTTGCCATAAATTAGATTATATAATAAATCGCCTTAAAATAAAACCCTCTCGCACTTGCGAGAGGGGTAATTTCTTATTGTTTCTTAAGCCAATCCAAAGCTGGAATATCAAAGCTTGGTGTCTTTGGCTGTGGAGGAGCCTGTGGGGTCCTCAAATTTGGAATTGGTGCAGTTCCTACTGAAGGTGGAACCTGAACAGGAGTTGGAGCTGCTGGGCTAACCTGCGACTGAACTGATGCAGGAATATTAGGCTGTGCTGGAGTAGAAGCTGCTGCTCTTACAACGCCTGGAGTTGGAGCTGCTGCAGCTTTATTCATTCCACCTAAGAATCCAAGACCTGACTGTGCTGCCTGTGAGGTTGTAACCTTAGGAGCTGCGGTAGGCATTCCTGGGATAACAGCACCTGGCTTAATTCCTGTAGCAATAACAGTAACGATAACTTCATCATCGTATTCATCATCTGGGTTAAGACCAGTGATAACATTTGCCTCAGAACCAACAACATCGATAACGTACTGACCAATTGCATCGGTGTCGTACATTGAAACATCACCTGAAATGTAAACGATAAGGTCTGTAGCAGTTTCAACTGCACTCTGAAGAAGTGGGCTCTCAACAGCTGCCTGAACAGCCTCAATAGCTCTGTCATCTCCCTTTCCTCTACCGATTCCGATATGAGCAGTACCCTTATCCTTCATAACGGTCTCAACATCCTTAAAGTCGAGGTTAATCATAGCGGTAGTCTGAATCATATCAGTAATACCAACGATTGCCTGCTGAAGAACATCATCTGAAAGTTTAAGACCATCATTTAATTTAGTCTTCTTATCACAAAGATCTACAAGTCTCTGGTTAGGGATTACGATAATTGCATCAACACATTCCTTTAACTTATCTACACCAGAAGTTGCGTTGTTCATACGCATCTTACCTTCCCATGCAAAAGGAGTAGTTACGATAGCAAGAGTAAGAATATCCATATCCTTTGCAAGTTTTGCAACAACTGGAGCTGCACCGGTACCAGTACCACCGCCCATACCTGCGGTTACGATTACCATATCACATCCCTGGATTACTGCCTGAAGGTCTTCAATTGTATCCTCTGCTGCAGACTGTCCTACATCTGGCTTTGCACCAGCGCCAAGGCCGGTATCACCAATACGGATATGAGTAGGTGCTTTATTTGCTTCAAGGGCCTGCTGGTCAGTGTTTACTGCAACAAATTCAACTCCGGAAACACCCTCTGTCACCATTCTGTTTACAGCATTGCATCCGCATCCACCGACACCAACTACTGCTATTACTGCTCCATTGGATGCATCGCCTGTCTTAATCTCAACCAACTTTCTTTCCTCCTAAACCTATTTACCGATTTTCTATTTAAAGTTTTTTGCTGTTCACAGTACCACATTCGCAACTACGTCCCCTGTGAACAGTAAAAACCACAATCTGTAGTTCTTTAGTCCTAACACGAATACATAATATAGTTTTTCACTACATAATGCAAGTACTTTTTTCCTATTATTTTTGTTTTTTGAACACAATATCTGTATTTTCTGGATTCCAGGTCTCTAGATGTAGCGTACCTGCAAGGGCATCAAGCTGTGGTAACACCTTGGTAAGTCGCATCAATTTTTCTGTCAAATACTGCGAACTTCCAAGTTTTACCGTGATGTGATCATACTGAAGCGAAATGCTGGAACCCTGGAATGTAATACTATCTGACGGAATTTTATACTTATCAAGATCAACAACAAGAAGAAGCAATGTTTTTAAAACTGCAGGATCTGACAGTTCTACTTCATCATATAAATCTGCATCAAAACAACTTATTCCATATATCTGAGGAACTCCCTTCATTACATCAGGAGAAAGTTCACAAACAAGTCCATCCTTATCAAAATATGCATACTGACCTGTTCCATCGACATATATACAGCCAATCATAGGCTTTTCAAACACATTGATTTTGATAGAATTTCTGCCAGTCAAAGATATTTCAACATCATCAATAAATGGCATCTTTTCTCGTTTCAGAAATTTATCTCTAAATACAACGTAAAGGGCATTCCATGAATTTGAATCAGATAAAACCATCTCTGATATCACCTGATCTTCATAGAACCTGTTGCCTTCTACCTGAACAGTTTTAATAGTAAAAAAGAAATACCCCAAAAGAAAAAGGACAAACAAAACAGAGAAAACGACTCCTAAAACAATGAGTCTCTTTTTTCGTCTGCGATTTCTTCTTTCAAGCCATCTGCTGGTTTTACCCTCTGGTATAACCATATCCTCTGCCGGCACTTCTTCTGCTACTGGCTTTATAGGTTCCTTAGGCTTACTCTTTTCTTTTTCATGCTTCTTTGCTTTTTCAGTTTTTTCAGGCTTAGCTTTTGCCTTTTTTGCTTTTTTCTTTTTAGCTTCCTCAATAGAGGTAATCTTTTCAGATTTTTCTCTTGGCGGAACTAAAGTGTCTCTTTTTGCTTTGGAAGGTTTCTTACTCATAAACTTTTACCCCCCTCGAGACAGATAGAACCAGTCCTATCTCCGCCAATGTAAACATGATAGCTGTACCACCATAACTGATAAAAGGAAGCGCAACACCAGTGTTTGGAATAGTGTTTGTTGCAACGGCTATATTCATAGTAGCCTGAAGTCCGATATGAGTCATAACACCAATACAGATGTAGGAGCCTTCCATATCTTTAGCTTCCATGGCAATAACAAAAATTCTCCAAAGCAATATAACGTACATAATAATTACGCAAAAGGCTCCAAGAACACCAAGTTCTTCACAAATAATCGAGAAAATCATGTCGTTTTCCGCCTCAGGAAGTGTACTAATTTTCTGGATACTCTCTCCAAGGCCTTTTCCCATAAGTCCGCCAGAACCAATCGCATACAGTCCCTGAAGGACCTGATAACCTTCATCTGCTGACTCAGGATCAAGCCATATTGCAAATCGCTCTGCACGGTAACCTGAACCAAAGGCTAGGAACAGCGTACCAACAAAGGCTACTCCGCCAAGCATATAAAGGAAATATTTTGGATGTGGGGTTGCAATTACAACCATAACATATGTGATTCCAGCAAGAATGATTGCTGTAGAAAGGTTATTTATGGCAACAAAAAATGCCATAGGAACGCCGAACGCCATAACCTTAAGTGCCGTCTGAAAGTCATTTAATTTAGGGTACAGCTTTGTAATAACAAGAGCCATAAACAAAATAAGCGTAATCTTACCAATCTCAGAAGGCTGAATTGAAAGACCGCCGATTGAGAACCATCTTCTTTGTCCGTTATATTTCTCACCTATAATATTAACGATAAGACATAAAAACAGCGCTGCGCCATACGACATAACCGAGGTATTTATAAAGAAATGATATCCAAATGCCTGGATTGCAACTATAAAACCAAAACCTATCAGAGCTGAAATAAGCTGTCTCTTAAGATAATGTGTCGCATCGCCAAACTGTGCTGCAGCATTGTATGCACTTGACGAGTAAATCATAACAAGTCCGAAAGCAACCAAAAGAATGGCCATAAATAAAAGGCCATAATCAAAATATCTAATTTTAATCTGCTTTTCTTTTGCCATTTACTCCGAAAGGTTTCTTGCGTACTCTTTAAACATTTCGCCGCGCTGCTCGAAATTGTCAAACATGCCCCAGCTTGCACATGCAGGTGAAAGTAACACGGCATCTCCTTCAACCGCATTTTTATAACAGATATCCATAGCTTCCTCTAAAGACTCTGCAAAGACCACATTCTTAAATCCAATAGAAAGTGCCTCTTCTTTTATCTGTTCTCTTGTCTGTCCAATAAGAACAAGCTCTTTTACCTTGCCATCAAAAGCCTCAAGCCATGGAAGGAAAGAACAATGCTTATCATAGCCGCCACCGATAAGGTGTGTAGGCTTAATCATAGCTCTGATTCCCTGAATTGCCGCATCGGTATTTGTAGCCTTTGAATCGTTATAAAAGTCTATTCCCCGCTTTGTACAGGTATACTCAATTCTATGCTCAACAGCAGTAAATACCCTAAGAACATGTTTAATAGTTTCATCATCAACTCCCATTGCCTTTGTAAGAGCAATTGCAGCCATGATATTTTCATAGTTATGTAAACCGAGAAGGTTTACCTCATCAATTCCAATATATGGAGTATACTGTCCATCTACTGCTTCGTATATAACGTCATCACTTAAGAAATATCCATCCTTTATCATTCTCTTGCTGGAAAAATATAACACCTTGCATGGACATTCTTTTTCACCGAACTCGCGAAGAACCTCATCCTCATAATTAAGAACACACACATCATCTTTAGTCTGATTAAGACAAACTTTTTCTTTTGCCTCAATATAATTTTCCATCGTATGATGTCTGTTTAAATGATCCGGGGTAATATTTAATATTGCAGAGCAAACCGGATGAAATGTTGCAATTGTCTCAAGCTGGAAACTTGAAAGTTCAGCCGCATAAACAGTTTCATCAGTTGAACCAAGAGCGTTATTTGCATAAGGAATACCAATATTACCTACTACTCTTGCATCATCAAATTTTGCTCGTAAAATCTCACCTACCAAAGTTGTGGTGGTTGTTTTACCGTTCGTTCCAGTAATGCCACAAACACGACCTTTTCCAACAAGATAGCCAAGTTCAATTTCACCAATGATAAACATTCCACCAGAAACAAGATTTTTTATCATCGGAACATCCAATGGCACACCTGGTGATACAACTCCCAGATCATAATCACCGATAAGCTCATCTGGAAGCTCTCCTAAATGAAATCCAAGCTCATCCGGCTTATTAATCTTTCCAAGAAGCTCAGGTATATTGAACTGAAGATTTCCATCTAAAAAATCAACATCTGCTCCTAATTCCTGGAGCAGATTTATAGAGGCAATACCACTTTTGCCTCCGCCTATAACAAGTATTTTTTTGTTTTTAAAATCCATTTTCTCCCCTTATATAAGGCATGATCCGGCCAATGCCAAAAGTGCTGTTATAACTGCAAAAACAGCTACAACCTTTACCTCTGACCAACCGCCCAACTCAAAATGATGATGAATTGGTGCCATTCTAAAGATTCGTTTTCCGTGAGTTAACTTAAAATATCCAACCTGGAGAATAACAGATACGACCTCCAGAAGATATATAAATCCAACTATTATAATAAGCCATGGAACATGCATCTCAGTTGCAACAGCAGCAACAAATCCGCCAAGTGCCAAAGATCCAGTGTCTCCCATAAATATTTTTGCAGGATTTGCATTATAAACCAAAAATCCTAAAAGGCCACCAAACATTGCTCCGATTACTGAATTAATCTGACCATCAAAGTATGCTGCTGAAACATACCCAAAGAATACGCAGACTACAATAGTAACAGTTGTGGCAAGTCCATCTACTCCATCTGTGAAATTCACTCCGTTTACAGTACCTAAAATACATAAGAAGAATAAAACCATGTATATAGGCCAAGGTATTGCCGCATAAAGACCAAAACACTTAAATGGAATCGAAAGAAGATGAACATTAGACTTCACAGCATACACAAAATAAATTGTAGTGATTACCAAAGAAATCAGCATCTTCTGCCATGGCAAAAGACCATCGCTTTTTCTTTTTACAACCTTTAAAAAGTCATCTAAAAATCCAATAAGTCCAAATCCTAAAGTTACGAGAAGAATAACCAGAACATGAAGGTTAAACTGGTTAAAAACAAGATAAAATACTGTTGCAACGGTAAATCCCAAAAGAAACATAAGACCTCCCATAGTCGGGGTGCCTTCTTTCTTTTTATGGCTTTCAAGTTCTTCTCTTTCAGTCTGAGAAGCCTTCTGCTTCTTCAGCATTGGTATCAAAACTTTACCAAACACAAGAGTGATAATAAAACTTGTTATTACTGGTAACATAAAAACTTTCATTTATCTTTATTCCTCCGGAGTTATATCATCAAGTTTGATTTTTGGAATTGTATTTTCCTCAGGCTCTGCTTCGGACTCCTTATTATAGTCCTCAGGCCAGGTTACATCAATAACTTCTTCCTCAAGAGCTCTATATGCTTCTGCTTCCGCATCAGCTGCTTTTCCAGCCTCATTCTTTTCAACATTAAGGTATGGCAAAAGTTCAGAAAAAATCTGATGTGCTATTTCCTGTGCATAAGTTGAGTGAGGCTGATCTACAACGTTTGGTTCGTTAATGCACACATAGACTAAAACTTCAGGTCTTTCCTGAGGTGCATATCCCATAAATGATACAACATAGTTACCATTCTTACGAGGAAGTTTTTCTGCTGTACCAGTCTTACCACCAATATCGTATCCTTCTACTCCAGCTGCCTTTGCGGTACCAGTTGCAACTACTCCAAGAAGGTATTCTTTAACTTTATCGCTTGTTTCTTTTGAAACCGTTTTTCTTATTACAACAGGATCAATTTCACGAACAGTTGCTCCGTTACTGTCAGTAATCTTTTTAACAACATGTGGCTGATAGAATGTTCCGCCATTTACCAAAGAGCAGTATGCCGCACCCATCTGAATCATAGTTACGTTAAATGACTGTCCAAAAGAGTTTACCGCAAGGTTAAGCGTGCTTAAATCATCTCTATGGTAAATAAGTGTATCAGTTCTCGCCTCACCAGGAAGATCTATATTAGTCTTATATCCGATTCCAAAAAGATCTTCATAATCAGCAAAATTGTCTGAGCCAATTGCATATGACATCTGCATCAAAGCATCATTGCAGGAATCTGAAAGTGCACCGGCAATATCTTCTTCACCATGACCATATCTTGATACACAGTGGATTTCAAAATCGGAAATAAACTCGTGTCCATCACAAATATAGTGTTCATCTCCAGTTAATGTTCCTGTATCAAGGCCACAGGCAACAGTGAGTGGTTTCATAACCGAACCCGGCTCATATGTAAAAGTTGTGGTATAGTTCTGCCAAACTTTATTTAAAAGATCAAGCTGTTCTTCTTCTGTCATAAACTTGACATCAGCACCATTCAAAAATGGGTCCAAGTCCCTTGGATTGGTCAAATCAAAATATGGATAGCTCGCCATGGCAAGCACCTCACCAGTCTGTGGATCCATTACTAATACACCTGTATCAGTGGATCCGAATCCAATCTGTCGAGCCTCATCTATATGCTGATTATTCCAGTCTAAAATAGCTTTTTCAACAATCGACTGAATATTGCTGTCGATTGTAGTATAAATGTTATTTCCATCTGTTGCTGGAATGACAGTCTTTTCAAGGTTACTATCAGAGTTTAAGTAACCATACATTCGTCCATTAACACCATTAAGAGTTGAATTATACTGATTTTCAAGACCAACCACACCAAGGTTACCAGTGGTAGAAAATCCTATCAAATCGCATGCCATAGTGCCATATGGGTATTTTCTTTTATACTCCTTTTCAAACCAAACACCAGCGATTTCACCTTTGGTTTCAGGGTCATTCATATACTCAACAAAGTCGCTTATTTCTTCATAAGACATACGTTTTGCAAGTATTTTATATCTGCTTTCTGGAGAGTCTCTAAGAATCTGCTCAATATTATGATTCTTTTTAACCTCTGGGAAACTTGCATATATCTTATCGATTGTTGACTGACGTCTTTTATCGTTAGATGACGCATTCAAAACCCTACAGTCTAAAATCAAATTATATACATCAACCGAAGTTGCAAGGACAGTGCCCTTGGAATCATAAATATCCCCTCGTTTAAAAGGAATCAGTTCAGAGTTGTAGTTGAGCTGAGTCAGAACTATCTTGTTATAGCGCTTTCCGCTTGTATATGAAATATAGAAAACACGAATAAGCAATATAACAAAAAACAGACAGAACAATCCGAAGATAAATCCTGTCTTTCTTTTCATCTTTCCTAGTATTTTATTACCAGTTCTATTTGCCATTTATGCTTAAGGTAATTCCTCGTACTGACTCATAAAATCAACATTGTCAACCGAGTAATGTTTTATCTGAGAATCCTTTGCATAACCCATTCCCAGTTTTGATAACGCCTGCTCTTTAACAGTTATTACTGGGACTTGAGTCGCAAGTCTTTTTTCTATTGCATCATTGTCTGCCTGAAGCTCCTGAATCTGTGTTTCGAGTTTTGCAATCTCACGAAGCTTTATGGTAATAGCCGACTGAAGATCAATGTATCTCGACATAAGAATAACAGTGGCAGCTACGACAAACACCATATAGAAAGTATAAAGACGACTTCTTCGAATATCAAGCATTTTCGACCTTTTTGCAAGATACTCATTTTTCTCTTCTAAGTCTCTCTTATACTCTTCTTTTGTCATTATAGGAGCTGGATCTGCTTTTAATGCTGTTGATCCTGGCATATACAGATTATTAATTCTGTAGCTCTCATAATTTTCATCACTGTAAGTTCTCATGTTTTTCCCCTTTATTTTCGCTTCTCAAAGATTCTAAGTTTTGCACTCTTTGATCTGCTGTTATACTCCAATTCCTCCAACGAAGGGAGTATAGGCTTATTAGTTATGACCTTTCCTTTTGATGTCTTCCCGCACACACACACCGGGAAATTAGAAGGACAGGTGCATGGATTTTCTGCAGTTTTCATTGCATTTTTGACTATTCTATCTTCAAGCGAATGGAAAGTTATAATGCAAAGTCTTCCACCCGGGTTAAGAAGATCAATGAAGTCATCCATGTGTTCTCTTAAAACCGTCAGTTCTTTATTGCACTCAATTCTTATAGCTTGGAAGGTGCGTTTGGCCGGATGTCCTCCGGCCACCTGCGCCTTCATAGGAATGGAGTGTTTTATTATTGACACAAGCTCTCCTGTTTTGGTGAGCCTGTATGAAGCACGTTCCTTTAAGATGTTCTCAGCAATCCTTACTGCGAACTTTTCTTCGCCGTACTCTCTTAAAATTCTTATGAGTTCATCTTTTGAATATTCATTAACAATCGTTTCAGCTGATAGCTCCTGGCTTTGATCCATTCTCATGTCTAAAGGTGCTTCTTCATCCATGTAGGAAAAACCTCTGTCTTTATTGTCAAGCTGATATGATGAAACCCCAAGGTCAAGAAGTATTCCGTCTACCCCCGCTGCTTTCTTTTCCAAAAGGGCATTTTTCATATTTCCATAATTATCGTGAATCGCTTCAAATTTATCTTTATAATTTGATAATCTTTCTGAAGCCGCCTTGATTGCCTCTGTATCTCTATCGAAGCAATATAGCTTTCCTCCTTTTATCTTCTTTACAATTTCTAAAGAATGACCTCCGCCACCCATTGTTCCATCAACATAGGTGCCATCTGGATTTATTTTTAACCCTTCTATGCATTCATTTAGAAGTACTGAAATGTGTTTAAATTCCATAGGCTAAATTGTAAGTCCGAGATTTGCCATATTTTCAGCTATCTCATCCATATCATCAAAGCCTGTTCCCTCTTCGTATGAGGTCTTATCCCAAATTTCAATTCGAGAAAGAACGCCAACAGATACTACTTCCTTCTCTATTTTCGCATTTTCTCTAAGTCCCTGAGGGATAAGAAATCTGCCCTGCTTATCAAGCTCTATCTCTGCTGCTCCAGCAAAGAAGAATCTTGTAAACTTTCTAACATCTTTATTATTCAAAGGAAGCTCTCTGAACTTCTCTTCAATCTTTCCCCATTCTCCTGAAGGATACACGAAAAGACATCCGTCCAGGCCTCTTGTAATCACAAAATGATCACCAAGCTGCTCGCGAAACTTTGCAGGCATGATAAGACGTCCCTTTTCATCAATGTTGTGATTATATTCACCCATGAACATTGGGGCATCCTCCTTTCTTCCTGTTTAAAAGTTACGCTTTTTTACTCCACTTCGTGCCACTTCGCTCCACGGACTACTCATATATTACTAAAAATCACAGAATTTTGCAATAAAAAAAGCCAAGAAATTCAGTATTTTCAAGGCTTGGAGGGAAGTGGAGTGTTTTTTCACAATTCCATTTCCATATATTGTATGCACAAAAAAAGAACCCCAAATTATGGGGTTCTTTTATGTCTTTAAATTAATTTTTTGTTAATCCTGTATATTTTCCTCTGAAATTTTTGTTGGTTTTTTCTTGATTAAAACATACGCATATATGGCAATTCCCACCACTGCACAGGATAGTCCAACTAACTGTGAAACTGCAAGACCCGTATTTCCTATCTGAAGCTGATCCGTACGAAGTCCTTCAAGATAAAACCTTCCTGCTCCATACATTACAGCATAGGTAAGAGCAATCTGGCCTTTAAAGATACGCCTTTTCACAAGAACGATAAGGACTATAAACACAAGCACATTCCACATACCCTCGTAAAGGAAGTTCGGTGTAACCTGAATATAATCAATTCCATCTATAGTCTGCAGGTTTTCCCACATTGCATCTGTTATCTCATGTCGCCTGACTGCATCTACTGGAAGCTGCATAGCAAAAAGCCCGTCGGTGTATTTACTAAACGCCTCTCTGTTAAAGAAATTACCCCAGCGACCTACAATTTGTCCTACAACAACACCTGGGAAAAATGTATCAAGAATATCTAACGAATTTATCTTCTTAATCCTTGACATTATGACAGCCGCTAAAACACCGCCAATAACGCCGCCATATATCGCAAGTCCGCCTTCTCTAATATTAATAATAGACAAGAAACTGCCTTTGTAATGCTCCCATTCAAAAGCAACATAATAAACTCTGGCACCGATAATTCCAACTATCACAGTAACAATTGCAACATCAAAGTAATCATCCGGCTTTGCCAAAAACACCTTAGAAGTCTTGTCCATAATGACAAAAGCCAAAATCATACCGATAGCAATGCAGACTCCGTAAAGAGCTATATCAAAGCCAAAAATCGAAAAAGATTTCGGTACATGTTCTAAATGTATTCCCAAATGTGGAAAGTTTATACTGTAATTCATACTATCTGTTCTTCACCTTTTTTCTAAGGTCCTCAATAGCAGCTATAGCCTGTCTATTAATTTCCACAATGTGCTGAATATCATTTTCAACATTACTTTTCTTTTTCAAAAAGTTCTTATGATTTTTTTCCACAAAATCAAATATTTCTTTCTGAGAAGGAAGCTGAATTTTATTATAAGGAGTATGCCTTATTGTTTTTAAATGCTCACGGATTGCATGCTTAAGCGCATTTTCATAATGAATGTGCGCCGTCATATCCTCATCATAATTTGTGTTATGTGGAAAAGTGAAATAATCAGCAAGATAATGAGAAACTTCACCAAGGCCACGGTAATATTTCCTACCGTGGCGCTTTTTTGTGATGTTCATCTTTAATAATTCTTCAACCTTCTTTTTGGTATCCTCTATAGTACCCGAATACTCATGGCGCTTATAAATAAATGAAGGTTTTATATCAGGAAGAATGCTGCCTAAGTAAAATGAAAACTTATGCTCCTGCATTCCACTGTCTTTTAACTGATTAAGAAGATATGTAGTCAGCGCTATATGTGATTTCTTACGCACTACTTATTCTCCTTAGGCTCTTCTTTTCTGATTTCCTTTGTACGAATCTCTTTGCAAATAGCATCTATAAAGTCTGCTAAAGGCTTAGCTCCCTCATCGCCAGCAAAACGAGAACGAACAGCAACAGTGCCATCTGCCTCTTCTTTTTCACCAACTACGAGCATATAAGGAACCTTCTGTTTCCAGGTCTCGCGAATCTTAAATCCAATCTTCTCTGGACGCATATCGATAGTGCAAAGAACGCCATTCTTCTTAAGCTCTGCAGCAACCTTTTCTGCGTAATCAGAATACTTCTCAGAGATAGGAAGAATTCTAACCTGTTCTGGACAAAGCCATGTAGGGAACTTTCCTCCATAGAACTCAGTAAGCCATGCAAGAGTTCTTTCGTAGCATCCCATTGAAGTACGGTGGATGATGTATGGGCGCTTCTTTTCGCCATTCTCATCGATGTAGTACATATCAAACTGTTCAGAAAGAAGTGCATCCCACTGAATAGTAATCATGGTATCTTCTTTGCCATAAACGTTTTTAGCATTTATATCAACCTTAGGGCCATAGAATGCAGCCTCACCAACATCCTCGGTAAATGGGATGTTAAGCTCGTTAAGCATCTTTCTGATTGCGCCCTCGGTGTACTCCCATGTCTCAGCTGATCCAATATACTTCTCAGTATTGGTTG
>JAKSSE010000030.1 GCA_024403255.1 Lachnospiraceae bacterium | reverse complement strand
CAATGATTACTCTCATTTATTTTTTATTATCTACCAACTAAATCTTTACACTATTAATTGATTTTAGGGCGTAAAATAGAAATAATTTAATTGCGAACACTATGTAACTAACCTATAATGAATTTATGAGTGAAAAAATTACAGCTTTTAACCAACTTAATAATGCCGAAACCGCAAATATGATACTCCGCACAGCTAAGGTGGGTATCTGGAGTATTATACTAAAACCAGATAAAAGACCGGAATACTATCTGGATGACATGGCTGAGGAGTTTGCTGGGCTTCATGCTGAATCCCCAGAGGAGCTTTTTGAGCAGCATGCTGCAAGAATTGATTTAAGATATAAAAAACGAATGGATCTTCTTCTGGAAAATGTGAAGTCAGGAAAGCCAGATGAAGCTATTTACGAATACAGACATCCACAGAGAGGCCTTATTACTATTCGTAGCGGAGCCAGACTTAATCCTGATTATAAAGGGCCTGGTGTCCAAATTTATGGATATCATCAGGATATTACCGAAAACAGCCAGGAACTTATGGATTCAAGAGCAGTTGTAGAAACTTTTGGAAATATGTTCTTTGCGGTATATAAGGTAAATCTTGAGGATAATACTCTTATAAGACTTAAGTCCGGTGGTTTGATGGAGAGCGGTGCTGCCGAGATAAAAAAGGCAACTGAAGTTACAAAAGCAATCGTTTATACAATAAGCAATCCTGAAATGAGACAGAAGTTTGCTGAGTTCGCAGATCTTTCAACACTTCCAGAAAGATTGCGAAGCGGAAAGAGCATTTCCTGTGAACATTTCAGCAATGTATATGGCTGGTGCAGATCCAGTATTGCGCCTCTTAAGTACAAAAGTGGAAAACTTACAGAAGTCCTATTTATAGTACAAGAGATAGATGACGAGAAGAAGAAGGAGCTTGAATATCAGAAATCTTTGGTAGAGGCAAAACTGGAAGCCCAGAGTGCATCTGAAGCAAAAACTCAGTTCCTCAATAATATGTCTCATGATATTCGTACTCCAATGAATGCAATCATTGGACTTACTAATATTGCAAAGAAATCGCTGGATAATAAAGAGGATCTTAAAGATTGTCTTGAGAAGATAGAGGTGTCATCAAAGCATCTTTTAGCTCTTATTAATGGTGTCCTGGATATGAGCAAGCTTGAGTCTGGTAATATGTCATTTATCGAAGGCCCATTCAATCTTGTTGAGTTGTTGGACGAAGTTCTTACGATTACAAATGGAATTGCTAAAGACAATGAAATAGAAGTGGTATTGGACGATGAATGTAAGTTTGAATACAGACACCTCATTGGATGCTCGCTTCATTTTAGACAGGTTCTTATAAATATTGCTTCCAATGCAATTAAATATAATAAGCCTGGTGGATACATTAAGCATACAATAAGAGAGAAGGTCATAGATAGCAGTACAGTAGAGATCACAGCTACAATAAAGGATTCGGGAATAGGAATGAGTCCAGAGTTCTTAAAAAAGGTCTTTGAACCATTCGCTCAGGAAAGTGATGATGCAAGGACTCAGTATGCAGGAAGTGGACTGGGATTATCTATTGTTAAACTCATGGTTGATAACCTTGGGGGCCGAATAGAAATAAACAGTGAGCAGGGCGTTGGAACAGAAGTTAGCGTTACTATTCCGTTTAAAATCAATAAAGATGCAGTTTATGATGAGCAGGATGAAGAAGAAGGTGAAGTAAGCCTTGAAGGCGTACAGATTCTTCTGGTTGAGGATAACCATATAAATCAGATGGTTGCTCAAAGGATGCTTAATGATATCGGTGCGGTTGTTACTGTTGCGAATAATGGCGAACAGGCTTTGGATATTTTCTTTGGCAGCGAGCAGGGTACCTTTGATCTTATACTTATGGATATAATGATGCCAGTTTTAGATGGCATTTCAGCTACAAAAGCAATCCGCATTTCAGATAGGGAAGATGCAAAGAAAATTCCTATAATAGCAATGACTGCAAATGCTTTTGCAGAGGATGCTCAAAAGTGCATAGAAGCAGGTATGGATAAGCATATAGCGAAGCCTTTTGAGGCAGATAAAGTGGTTAAAGTGTTACAGGAGTGGGTAAAGAAGGAACACCATGAAAATTAATGTTTTAACACTTTTTCCAGAAATGATAGAGAATATCGCAAAAGAGTCAATTCTTGGCAAAGCGATAGAAAACGGACATATAATAATCAATGCCGTAAATATAAGGGAATTTTCAAATAACAAGCATAACAGGGTTGATGATTATACTTATGGCGGTGGTGCAGGAATGCTTATGATGGCAGAGCCTGTTTATGAGTGCTACAAAACTGTGGCAGGTTCAGGTAGCAGATGCATATATGTCACTCCTCAGGGTCATCCATTTTCACAGAAGATGGCAATGGATTTTGCAAAGGAAGAAGAGATAACGATTCTTTGCGGGCATTATGAGGGGATTGATGAGAGAGTTCTTGAAGAAATAGTTACCGACTATGTTTCTATAGGCGATTATGTGTTGACCGGTGGCGAGCTTGCTGCCATGGTGATAACGGACGCTGTTGCAAGGCTTGTTCCCGAAGTTCTTGGCAATGATGATTCTGCCGAAATTGAAAGCTTCCACAGAAATTTACTTGAATATCCACAGTATACAAGACCAGAGGTGTGGCACGATAAAGCAGTGCCTGATGAGCTGTTGTCAGGAAATCCTAAGATTATAAATCCCTGGAGACTTGAAAAGTCTATCGAGAGGACAAAAGAAAGAAGACCGGATTTATATGAAAAGTATTTAGTTGACACTAAGGCAATAGATTGGCTTAAGTCTTTTAAGAGAGAGTTTATTTTTGCACTTGAACCATTAAGAAGAGGCGAAGCTGAAATTATCCATTTTGAAGATGGAAAAATCCTGGTGCTAAAAGATTTAAATGAAAATAAGGTATATGAAGTTTGCACAGAAAGCAAAAAGCCTGATGGCATAGATGCAAAGCTTATTAAGAATTGCACCATTTATTCGACTGATGAAAAATTTAAGGACGAGGGTAATGCTTTTGTACAGTATGTATATACTGAAAAGCTTATGAAAAAGCCTGAAAAAGAGACTTCGAAAAAAGCTTTTTTGCAAAGAGAAAAAATGAATCAGGCGTTGGAAAAAGAAGAAACTTTTTTTGTTCTTGTAAATGATAATGATGAAGAAGAAAAATTGTTCCAGGAACAGATGGGGCTTTACCCGAGCAGAAGATTAGTTTATATAAAATAAAAATGCACCGGATGACCGGTGCATTTTTTCCATTTTATCTAATCCATAAATCGATCAATTTGTCATATATTGGAGCAAAATGCTCATCTACAAGGCCGAAGTCTTTTCCTCTGTAGGTCCATGCAGCACATCCTATATCAAATTTTCTAAATGCTGTATCAGCGTCTGTGTACCAACGCACGGTTTCGTCGAGTGGTGCTCTGTCAATTACTCCAAACTCACCGCAGTAAAGTGGTACGCCGGCCTTTTTAGCTGCCTCAATGGCTTCTTTCATAAGAAACTCAAGGAAAGGAACGCCCATCTCGGTTATGCCTGCTTCTACAGCCTGGCTCACAATGTTACCCTGATATCCAAGTTTCTTGGAACCTTCAATGAAGTAGTCCATTGTTTCTGGGTAAAGAACAGTCTCGTTTGGATCCATTGCAGGCACCCAGTAAGCTTTCTGATGGGTAAACCAAAGTGGCTCGTAGAAATGGAAAGTGAACACGATGTTGACATCTTCTGGTTTTTCCAAAAGCTTAACGGTCATGGCGCTGTTCCACTGGATTCCACCGTAGATGATAGTATTTTTTGTGTGCTTTCTTATTGTTGCAACAGCACGCTTGATAAGCTTGTTCCAAGCATCAGCGTTTTCTGATTCAACAACCTCATTTAAAAGCTCAAGAGCAACATGTTCATACTTGCCAAAGGAAGCTGCAATTTTATCCCAAAGTCTTAAAAATTCAAGCTGAAGTTCTTCAGATGAAAAAAGGTTATTTTTCTCGGCATTTCCAGCATCGTTAAAGTCGTAACCAGGAGCTTTGTGAAGGTCAAGGATTATGTTAAGACCAACTTCTTTGCAAAGGCAAACGAGTTTATCAAGCATCTCAAAGTGAGCAGGAACAAATTCGTTTTTGTTATCAAGGAAGAAGTCGCAGTCGATTGGAAGTCGTACATGATCAAAACCAACGTTTGCAATGTTTCTTATGTCTTCTTCAGTTATAAAGCTGGCGTAATGCTCTTCAGTGTGATCACACTGTGATAAAAAACCGCCAAGATTGATGCCTCTGTTTAATTTCATGTTAGTCACCTCATAAACTAAATTTATTGTGATTTGTAGTATATCAGTTTAGTAAGCTGATTATATCAAAATAATGCTTAAAATGACAAAATTATGTTAATATATGTGCATGGAACTACGCTTACAGACGAAAGAAGAAGTAAAAAATATTTATAACAATTTAATGACACAGGATTTTCCTGATGCTGAGCTTAAGCCTCTTGAGTCTATCTTAAAGATGATGGAAAGAGCGTGTTATGAGCCTTTGGGAGCCTTTGAAAATGGTGAGTTTATAGGCTACGCTTTCATGACTAAAATTCCGGGAGAAGATTACCTTCTTTTGGATTATCTGGCTGTTGATAAGAACATGCGTCAAAGTGGATTTGGAAAAGAAATTATAAAATCTTTAAAGACCTTTTATAAGGGTAAAGTTATCTTCATTGAAAGCGAAGATCCTTCCTTCCAGGAGGGAGAGGCAAAAGTAGTTGCAAAAAAACGTCTTTCTTTTTATGAGAGTAACGGGGTCAAAGATTCAGGAATCTTATCCTGCATTTTTACAGCTCATTACATTAATTATTATCTTTCTGAAAAAGTCTATTCAAGAGAATTCTGTAAAAAAGCCTTAGAAAAAATATATGTAACAATGGTCCCCAAAAAGGAAACGAGAGATGAGTTTGTCGTGATTGATTAAACGATGAAAAAGACTCTTTTTTGTGATACAATATACTTGTATGGTACCGATTTTAGCAAAACAGGCAGTAAATAAAAAAATGGAATTCAAGGCCTCTAAATTATTAGGGGCCTATGAGTTTTTTTACGCTGCAGGTTTTTTGGGCGGATATATGGGACTGTCTTTGGGGAAAGAGCTTCCACCTGAAGAAATTCAGGAGAATATTCGCGCAAATTCGGGTGCTATTACAAATGCAAAAGATGACATCCTGTATCTTTATAACCAGTTTGTTCAGTTCTCGGTAGAAGATATGCCAAAGGTAGAAGATAAGGATGTATTAGAGGGTTTATTTGAAGACGGTTATTTGGATGGAGGAAAAAGACAATGAGTACCCCTAAGGTTACCCAGAAGCTTTTGGAAGAGCAGAAGACTCTTCAGGCAGCTAAAAAACGCTACATTCTTGAACTGACAAACCAGATGCGTACACCAATGAATGTCATTTCAGGAATGATTGATATTTCAAAAAATAATGTTACTGATTCTCATCAGGTTAGTGACTGCCTTGATACAATGATGGTAGCAAACCGTGAGATCCAGAGTTTAGTTGAAAAAATACAGGA
This sequence comes from Lachnospiraceae bacterium, assembly GCA_024403255.1. GTDB lineage: Bacteria > Bacillota > Clostridia > Lachnospirales > Lachnospiraceae > JAKSSE01. The sequence continues at coordinate 14,599 of JAKSSE010000030.1, read as the reverse complement.
TATGGCTTACCTCGAAGAAGAGGTTATTCTTGATACGCCTACTCCGGTTAAACTTACAGGCGTTGCAGAAAGAGCCATAAGAAAGGTTTGTTCCAGCAGACCTGAGTATCATGGAAAAGTCAGTATCGACAGTGATGTAAGACATCATGTTGTTATTGCAGATGATCGCCATCTTACCAATGCTTTTACTTACGTCGTTGATGATGTAATAAAAAGCCTTGATGTTGATGAAGATGTTGTATTTTATATGCGTGAAAAGTTCACTACAAGTTCTGGAAACGGTATGTATGAACTTACTGTAAGCCGCAAGTGGCCTGCTGATGGTCAGAACAGATCTTATGAAAGCCAGGTTACCATGGCAAGAGCAAGAATGCTTTTTTTAGCTATGGGAGGAAGTGTTGAGATTAATCCTCTTGATGGGTATGACCAGATAAGACTTACCCAGGCTTTTCCATATGGAGCAGAATCAGATGTTGAGGTTGATGATGTTGATTCGGAACTTGAGAGTATCGACTTCTGGGGAATGAGGATACTCGTTGCTGAAGATAATGTTCTTAATATGCAGGTTATGGAAGCTCTTCTTAAGGAACAGGGAATTATTGTCACTAAGGCCTGGAATGGCAAAGAGGCGGTAGAGATTTTTGAAGAAGCAGGAGAAGATGCTTTTGACCTTGTTATTCTTGATGTAAAGATGCCAGTTATGAATGGATATGAGGCAGCAGAAGAAATAAGGGCGATGGATACCGAATATGCAAAGGATATCATTATATTTACTGTTACCGCTGAAGATGATGAGGAATCAGTAAGCAAAATCTTTGCGTCAGGAATTGACAGGTATTTCCTAAAGCCTGTAAACGTAAAAGAAATCTTAAAAGAATATATTAGGATGACGGAATAATGACAGAAGAAAGATACAAAAAACTGCATGATTATTTTGCAAAGCATCCAAATATGGCAAAAGCAATAAATTTGTGCTGCAGCATTCTTACGGCAGCAGTTTACGTTATATTTATAGGTGTTCTTGTATTTCTTCTTATAAATAAAGAATACAAAAAGGCCTATGAGATAGTTCTTGTAAGTGGTGTTGGTTTTTTAGCCTGCACTATTTTGAGGAACATAATTAATAATCCAAGACCTTATGATGTATATCCTTATCCACCTGTTATAAAGAGGGATAAGAAGGGGTGTTCTTTCCCAAGCCGCCATGTTTTTTCTATTGCCATAATTGCTGTTTGTGCGATGACAGTAAATGTTAATCTGGGAACCATGCTTATAATAATGACATTTTTCCTTGGAACTACGCGGGTTTTGGGCGGAGTGCATTTTGTGAAGGATGTTTTTGCAGGCGCAGGAATAGCTTTTCTTTGGGGAATAATAGGTTTTTCTGTTTTAGCTTTTATTTAGTGGTATGAGTAAAAAATTAAGAAATCTTTTAGCTATCTTAATATCATTTTTGGGAACATTACTTGCCTTGTATGTTGGAGTTTATAAGCTTATTATTATGAACCTTGTAAACTTTATCAGCGTAATGCATGCGGGTGGGATTAGTATTACATTAATGCTAAGAACGATAGGCGGAATTATAATTTCGATGACACTCGCGGGAGCTATATGGGTGGCCTGCGATATTCTGGCATCAAAGATACGCGGAATTGAATAAAATAGTAATAAAGTTCATTGAAAGTTTGTTAATAAAAGGGTATAATTTCCGTTAAAATATTTTTAAATTAGGAGGACAAAATGGGTACACTTATCGGCGATGGTATTACATTTGACGACGTGTTATTAGTTCCATCATATTCAGAGATTACTCCAAATATGGTTGAGCTTGGAACACAGCTTACAAAGAAGATTCATCTTAATATTCCACTTATGAGTGCCAGCATGGATACAGTTACTGAGCACCGCATGGCAATCGCTATGGCAAGACAGGGTGGTATCGGAATCATTCATAAAAACATGACAATCGAAGCGCAGGCTGACGAGGTTGATAAGGTTAAGCGTTCAGAGAACGGCGTTATCACTGATCCATTCTCGCTTTCACCAGAACACACATTATTAGATGCGGACAACTTGATGGCCAAATTCAGGATTTCAGGCGTACCCATTACTGAAGGCACAAAGCTTGTAGGTATCATTACCAACCGTGATCTTAAATTTGAAACAGATTATTCTAAGAAAATTCGTGATTGCATGACTTCTGAGAATCTTGTTACTGCTCCAGAAGGCATCACACTTGATGAAGCAAAGGCAATTCTTGCAAGAGCAAGAAAGGAAAAGCTTCCTATAGTAGATGAGAACTTTAACTTAAAGGGACTTATCACTATCAAAGATATTGAGAAACAGATTAAATATCCTAATAGCGCAAAGGATGATCATGGTCGTCTATTATGTGGAGCTGGAGTAGGTATTACCGGCAACATGATGGAGAGAGTAGACGCACTTGTGAATGCGCAGGTAGATGTTATAGTTCTTGATTCAGCTCACGGACATTCAAAGAATATTATTGACGCTGTAAAGCGTGTTAAATCTAAGTATCCAGAGCTTCAGGTTATCGCTGGAAATATCGCAACTGGAGAGGCAGCAAAGGCTCTTATCGAAGCTGGTGCTGATTGCGTTAAGGTTGGTATCGGACCTGGATCAATTTGTACTACTCGTGTAGTTGCAGGTATCGGTGTACCTCAGATTACTGCAATTATGGATGTATATGAGACCTGTAAAAAATACGACATTCCACTTATCGCTGATGGTGGTATTAAGTATTCAGGAGATCTTACAAAGGCTATCGCAGCAGGTGCTGATGTCTGCATGATGGGTTCAATGCTTGCAGGATGCGATGAGTCTCCAGGAGATTTCGAGCTTTATCAGGGTCGTAAATACAAGGTATATCGCGGCATGGGTTCTTTGGCAGCTATGGAGAATGGTTCAAAGGACCGGTACTTCCAGGAAGATGCTAAGAAGCTTGTTCCAGAAGGAGTTGAAGGCCGTGTGGCATATAAGGGTACGGTTGAGGATACTGTATTCCAGCTTCTTGGTGGTATTCGTTCAGGTATGGGATATTGCGGTGCAAAGACCATCGAAGATTTAAAGACTACCGGTAAGTTTGTAAAGATTTCTGCAGCATCGCTCAAGGAATCACATCCTCATGATATTCACATTACAAAAGAGGCTCCAAACTATTCGATTTCTGAATAGCGCGGCTAGTGAGTAAAGGGCCGGTTATCCGGCCCTTTTTAATAGGTAACTTATGGATACAATGACTTTAACCTGGTCAATTTTATATGTTTTAATGTCTGTTACTATTATGTTTTTTATGTTCAGACTTATCTGGATGGATAATAGTGAATACAGACCTTTTCTTTTGCTCGCACTGTTTTGTGCGGGATTAATTCAGGTTGCTAAAATTGCAGGCATATCATCTCCTACATGGGAAGGTTACTTTCAGGCTTCAAAACTTGAATATTTAGGAAAATGTTATGTCAGTGCATTCTCAATCTCTTTTGTTACGAGATTCTACAAAATAAAAACGCCAAGATGGCTTATGGTGCTTTTGTATTTCGTATCCATGGGATTTTTCTTTATTATCCTGTTTGATGATTATCATCACCTTTACTATAGCTATTTATCGCATGAGAAGATGGCAAGATCAGTTGATTATGCTGTAGGTCATGGTCCATTATATTTCGTTTACATGGGATTTTTGTTCTGTGTTCTTGCAAGCTTTTTAATTGTTTGCCGATACCACTACAAAAAAGAAGGAAAATATCATAAAGACTTATCATTTCAAATTCTACTTATGGTAGGAGGAACCCTTCCTTTTGTAGGTGTAGCGCTTTGTATTGTTGGCGCATTAAATGGAACTGACTTCACTCCAATTTTTACCGGATTGTCTGTCATCATTATGAGCTATGGTGTCATGAAATATGGTCTTTTTGATCCGGTGGCTCTTTCAAAGGAAGCAGTTATCACAAGTACAAATACCGGTGTTATCGTTTTCGATAGATACAAAAGATATATGTACGCGAACGATATTGCCAAGAGTATCTTAAATACAGTGGACTTTGATCAGTACAATGTAGAGGGATACGAACTTGAGTCTTTGTTTGCAACACCTGGCAGAATCTTCGAAAGAGGAGAAAAATCATACGAAGTAAATACTGCAGAGATTAATAATAAGGAAAATAAGATTGAAGGCTTTTTAGCATACTTTACCGACGTTACAGATCTTTTTGCCCAGAATAAAGAGCTAAATAAATTAAAGGCGAAGGCAGAAAGTACTGCTGCTCAAAAGAGTACATTCCTTGCAAATATGTCTCACGAGATACGTACTCCTATGAATGCAATTTTGGGTATGAGCGAGCTTGCTTTAAAGCAGAATCCTGATGACAAGACAAAGGGTAATCTTGAGCAAATCCGAAATGCGTCCGAGTCACTTATTACAATCGTAAATGACATTTTGGACGTTTCCAAAATGGAATCAGGTAAGTTTAAGATTACAGAGTCGAAGTATAGCCTTCGAAAGATGGTAGAAGGTGTTGAGCAGATTGAAAGACGAGTTTTAGATGAAAAGGGGCTTAAGTACTCTGTCGATATAGACGAGTCCATTCCAGATGAGCTTTATGGTGATGATATAAGAATCAAGCAGGTTCTTATAAATCTTGTAAATAATGCGGCAAAATATACAGAGGAAGGTTCGGTGGCTGTTCGTGTTCGCTCGCATAAAGGCCGTACACCAGATGAAATTTCGCTTGAGTTCTCTGTAAAAGATACTGGTATAGGAATAAAGGCGGAAGATAAAGACCGCATCTTTAAAAACTATGAGCAGACGGATGCCGGATTATCTTTACGAACTGAAGGAACTGGTCTTGGACTTTCAATTTGTAAAGAACTTGTTTCTTTGATGCATGGCTCTATAGGTGTTGAAAGTATCTATGGAACAGGATCAAGATTCTATTTTGAAATTCCTCAGAAGATTGCAAAAGAGGGATATGTAGAAAGAAAAGAAACCTACCAGGAGGCTACGGCTTCATGGATGGCTAAGAATGTAAAAGCCCTCGTAGTTGATGATACAGAAGTTAACTTAAAAGTAACAGAAGGATTCCTTAATATTTATGGTATTGAGGCAGATCTTGCAGATAATGGGCAGGCAGCTGTGTCAAAGGCAATAACGTCAAGCTATGATCTTATATTTATAGATAAGCTTATGCCACAGATGGATGGACTTGAAACCATTCGCGAGATGAAGGCAAACGGAGTAGAAGCTTTGTTTATCGCTTTGAGCGGAGATGTTACCGAAGAAGCACAGGCTGAGTTTAAAGAGAATGGCTTTGAGGACTTTTTAGCAAAACCACTTATGATGAGTAACCTTGAACAGTGTCTTTTAAGACATCTATCCGAGGATAAGATAATTAGAAGTTAAAGGAGTAAGAAAATGAAAATTTTTGAAGAACTTCAGGCTCGTGGCCTTATTGCACAGGTTACAGACCAGGATGAAATCAGAGAACTTGTAAATACAGGAAAGGCTACTTTCTACATAGGATTTGATCCAACTGCAGATTCGCTTCATGTTGGTCATTTTATGGCACTTTGCCTCATGAAGAGACTTCAGATGGCAGGAAATAAGCCTGTTGTACTTTTAGGTGGTGGTACAGGCCATATTGGAGATCCTTCAGGACGTACTGATATGCGTCAGATGATGACAAAAGAGACTATCGATCACAACTGTGAGTGCTTCAAAAAGCAGATGGAAAGATTCATTGATTTTGAAGGCGAGAATGCAGCTATTGCAGTAAACAATGCAGATTGGTTATTGGATCTTAACTATGTAGAGCTTCTTCGTGAGGTTGGAGCATGCTTTTCAGTTAACAATATGCTTAGAGCAGAGTGCTACAAGCAGAGAATGGAAAAAGGACTTTCATTCCTTGAGTTCAACTACATGATTATGCAGTCATATGACTTCTATCATCTTTTCCAGGAGTATGGATGCAACATGCAGTTTGGTGGCGATGATCAGTGGTCAAATATGCTTGGCGGTACTGAACTTATCAGAAAGAAGCTTGGCAAGGATGCATATGCAATGACAATTACACTTCTTCTTAACTCAGAAGGAAAGAAGATGGGTAAGACTGTCGGTGGTGCAGTATGGCTTGACCCAGCAAAGACCTCTCCTTACGAATTCTATCAGTACTGGAGAAATGTAGCTGATGCAGACGTTCTTAAGTGCATTAGAATGCTTACATTCCTTCCACTTGAGGAAATTGACAAGATGGATTCATGGGAGGGTGCTCAGCTTAATGAGGCAAAAGAAATCTTAGCATATGAACTCACCGCTTTAGTCCATGGCGAAGAAGAAGCTAATAAGGCAAAGGAAGCTTCAAAGGCACTTTTTGCAGGTGGCGGAGATGATTCAAATATGCCTACAACAGTTCTTACTGATGCGGACTTTACTGACGATGCAATCGGTATTATGGATCTTATGGTTAAGTGTGAACTTGCTGCATCAAAGGGTGAAGCAAGACGTCTTATCATTCAGGGCGGTGTTTCTGTAAACGATGAAAAGATCGCTGACATCGAGTTCAAGGTAACCAAGGCTATGGCAGCTGAGGGCACCAAGATTAAGAAGGGTAAAAAGGTATTCCATAAAGTTACCTTATAATCTATGAAGTATTTTCAGGTTGCAGAAGTAAAAGAATTCATGAATATGCTTTTAACAAAGGAAGTCTTTGATGACTTCCTTTTGGTTAATGCGTCTGTAACAGGAAAAGGCACACTGGTCCTTGAAGGAAGAGTAGAAGATGAGAATATAAAATACCTTCCTTATGGGAATTTTAGAAATGTTTTATTTGAGTTTATAAAGGGAAAAGTTCTTCCAAAGAATATACAGCTTGTTTTACTTTTGCCTTTTGAAAGTGCAAGGTCTGTTTTGGGTGATGGGGTATCAGGGGACGATTCAGCATCACTTACTATTCGTTTCAAGGAAGACGGACTTTTTGTGGCATCGGGTTTTGCAGCAGCAACATTCAATATGGACAGGTCACTTGAAATTAACTGGGATAAATATGTCACAGGTTATCTTGATGATCTTGGTCTTACGGTGGATATATTATAATGCGTAAATTTAAAGGTAAAATTATATCTTTAGCCCTTATCTTTACACTTCTTTTTTCAGGGTGTTCAGCTGAAGGGGTAAGTGATGGTCTTCTTTCTGTAGAAGATTTATTAAGAGACGTTTATCACGCATTAAGAGATATAGTCACCTACGAAGAAGTAAATCCTGAGGAGTCGATTCCAGAAGATATTGAAAACACATATTCCGTTGAGTCAGTATCAGGTGACTTATATGGCTATAAAACTCTCCCTGAAGAAGAACAGCTGATATATGATGAAATTCTAACATGCATTAACCATTATCAGGAAAAATGTGTGGTTTCTACGAAAGACAAAGATCAGCTTAAAAAGGTCTATGATACCATGCTTGCTGATCACGGAGAGCTTTTCTGGGTTTCTGGGTATCAGTACATTACTCACACTGTTGAGGATGAGATTACGCAGCTTGATTTTGCTCCTGGATATACCATGAGTGAAATGGAAAAGGATAATTTGCAGGTTCAGGTTGACAGAAAATGTGATGAAATACTGTCTGGGATTGCAATGAGCGCATCGGATTACGACAAGACTAAATATGTCTTTGACTATCTTATTACAAATGTCGATTATGATTTATCAGCTCCAAATAATCAGAATATTTTAAGTGTATTTTTGGGCGATGCAACTGTTTGTCAGGGGTATGCAGATGCTGCGCAGTATCTTTTAAACAGGCTTGGAATTGAAACCACGGTAGTGACAGGTGTTGCAAGTAACGAAGATCATGCCTGGAATTTGGTTAAACTTGGCGGTGCATATTATTACTTTGATGTCACATGGGGAAACTCAAATTATAAAGATGGTGGCGATACAAAGAAGTTTATAAATTACACCTATCTAAACATGACTTCTGAGGATATTTTAAAAACGCACGAGCCAAAGGATCTCTTTGAACTGCCTGTTTGCGACTCACTGAATGATAATTATTTCTACAGAGAGGGACTTTACTATACTTATCTTCAGCCTGATGTTATGGGTGGATGGATTAAAAAAGCGTACGAAGAAAAGCAGGTCATCACATTTAAACTTGCAAATGAGAGCCTGTATCGAGAAATGATATCCTACTTTGTAGATGATGGACATGTGTGTGATTACTGTAAGGGATTAAAGGGGATTAAGTACTTAACTGATGAGCCGGCACTTACCTTAATGTTTAGATTTGATGAAGAATATGTTCCGGGTGAGGGATGATGAATTACACAGAATTAGTACAAACAATTGAAAATAAACGTCGCTTTGAAAAAGAATATGGCGCTGATATAACGGCAAGATTACTTAAGGAAGCTGGAATTGAAGAAGAGCAGGCTCCTTTTATTCATGTTGCAGGAACAAATGGAAAAGGTTCTGTTATAGCGATGGTTGACAGCATACTTCGCCAGGCAGAATTTAAGGTTGGTCGATTTACATCTCCTCATCTTGAAACTTTCCGCGAGAGAATCGTGGTGGATGGAAAAATGATTTCAGAGGAAGATGTAGTAAGACTTGGAGAAAAAGTTTTATCACTTCCTTCGGCTCAAAGCGCTACGATGTTTGATATTAGCCTTATGATTGCTGTTTTCTATTTTATCGAGCAGGAATGTGATTTCTGGCTAATAGAAACAGGGCTTGGCGGACTTCATGATTCGACCAATGCACTTGGAACACCAATCATATCAGTAATTACTTCAATTGGATTGGATCATGAGGCATATCTTGGAAATACCCTTGAGGAGATTGCAACTCAAAAGGCAGGCATAATAAAAGAAGATTCAGTCTGCATCACAGGTCCACAGGATGAGGCTGTCCTAAAGGTACTCCAGGATACATGCGACGAAAAAGATGTTTATCTTATTGAGATGGAGCCAATAGATGATGACGATTTTGAGCTTAAACTTTTGGGAGAATATCAAAAGGAAAATGCCGGAATCGCAATTGGAATTATAAATGTTTTAGTGGATATTGGCGTTAAGATATTGCCAAGCGACATGGAAACTGGATTTAAAAAAGCTGTATGGCCAGGCAGAATGCAGAGAGTAAAAAGTGGCCCGGATGTGATTTTGGACGGCGCCCATAATATCCCTGGAATGAAGGCCTTGGCAGAGTCAGTAAAAAAAATGTATGGCACACAGAAGGTTCATTTTGGAATGGCTTTTTCAAATGACAAAGCCATAGAAGAGATAATCTCTTTGGTTAAGGATGTGGCAGCTGATATAGTATTTACGAAAGCAAATTCAGACAGAGCAAAAGAGCCCAAAGAACTTGTTGAAATCGCAGAAAAACTTGGCATTCCTGCAAGTTTTGAAGAGGATGCAAAAGCATCTACAGTGGCTGTTAAAAAGCATCAGACTGATAACAAGCCAGCTGTATATACAGGATCACTTTATTATATTGGAGAACTTTTAAAAGAATTTAAATAATGGGTAGTAAGAAGAAAAAGAAAAAATCGAATAAGAAAGCAAAACAGACTGCGCTTTTATTTGGCGTAGCTATTCTATTTATAGCTTTAGCTACATTAGGAATTTTAGCTTTTAGAAATTATAAAGAATCAAAAGAAGCAGAGGCTGCAAATGAAAATGCAGTCGAGATGGTAGAGTCAACTGTTGATGACGGCCCTCCTGAAGAATGGCTTAAAAAGTTCGAAGAACCTAAAGAACCAGAAGTAGAGCCTGAGAAACCAAAGGATACAGTGATTTTATTTGCAGGAGATGTTCTTTTTGATTATGGCATGCCACAGCACTATGACGAGTCAGGTATAGCTGGCGTAGTTGGCGCAAATCTTTTAGCTAAGATGAATGAGGCAGATGTTTGTGTTGTAAATGAGGAGTTTCCATTTGGCACTGCTGGTTCGCCTGCTGAAAAGGAATACACATTTAGATGCAATCCAAAGTATGTCACTGCTCTAAACGAGATGGGCGTTGATGTTGTATCTTTAGCAAATAATCATGCACTTGATTATGGTACAGACTGTCTTACACAGACTTTTGCAACACTTGAGCAGGCTGGAATTAAGTTTGCCGGTGCTGGCCCTACTTTGGACAGGGCAAAAGAGCCTCAGATTATTGAAGTGAATGATAAAAAGATTGCTATTGTGGCTGGTTCAAGAGTAGTTCCTGTTGCAAGCTGGGGTGCAAGTACAGATAGACCAGGAATGCTTTTGTGTTATGAAACGGACCAGATTTGCGAGAGTATTTCAAAGGCAAAAGAGCAGGCAGATTATGTCTTTGTCTTTGTTCATTGGGGAATAGAAAGAAATGATTTCCCTGAGAGCTATGAAAAGAGCATGGCTGCAAAATTTGCGGAGGCCGGTGCGAGCGCAGTAATTGGTTCTCATCCACATGTGCTTCAGGGAATGGAAGAGGTTTCAGGTATTCCTGTATTTTATTCTCTTGGAAATTATATTTTTAATGTAAGCATAGAAAAGACTATGGCTGTAACATGTACCATTTCGCCAGAAGGCTTAATCACCTGGAGAGTTATCCCTTGTCAGGCAAAAAATGGTGTTACTGAAGTAGCAGAGCCTGAAAAAGCTGCAGAAATATGGAAACATGTCCAGAGTCTTTCGACTAATGCCATAATAAATGACCAGGGTGAGATATCATGGATAAAATCGGAAGAGGCTGGTCAGTAAAATGATTTTGACTCTATGATAAATGGTAATTTACTGATAAAATAGCTGTATTATTGTTTATTGTATTTTTTTGCAAACAAGAGGTGTATATGAAAACAGATGTAGAAATCGCACAGGAAGCAAAAATGTTGCCTATTACAGAAATTGCAACAATGCTTGGAATTTCTGATGATCATCTTGAGATGTATGGTAAATACAAGGCAAAAATTTCACTTGATTTACTCAAAGAAAATAGTGCCAAAAAGGATGGAAAGCTTGTACTTGTCACTGCTATAAACCCTACTCCTGCAGGAGAAGGAAAGACCACAACAAACGTAGGCCTTTCAATGGCGCTTAACAAGCTTGGTAAAAAAGCTATTACAACTTTGCGTGAGCCTTCACTTGGACCTTGCTTTGGAATCAAAGGTGGTGCTGCTGGTGGTGGATATGCACAGGTTGTTCCAATGGAAGATATTAATCTTCATTTTACTGGAGATTTTCATGCTATTACTTCAGCACACAATCTTCTTGCTGCAATGGTAGATAACCATCTTCAGCAGGGCAATCCTCTTGGTATTGATCCTAAGAGAGTTGTATGGAAACGTGTAGTTGATATGAATGACCGTGCTCTTAGAAACATTGTGATTGGTATGGGAAAGAAAGCCGATGGTGTGATGCGTGAGAGCGGTTTTGATATCACTGTTGCTTCAGAGATCATGGCAATTTTGTGTCTTGCAACTTCTCTTACTGATTTAAAAGAACGTCTTGGCAGAATGGTAGTTGGCTATACATTTAAAAATGAGCCAGTTACTGCTAAAGAACTTAATGCAGTTGGTGCTATGAGCCTTCTTTTGAAGGATGCAATTAAGCCAAACTTAGTACAGACTATTGAAAATACACCAGCGATTATTCACGGTGGTCCTTTTGCAAACATTGCACATGGATGTAACTCTGTTCTTGCTACAAAGACAGCACTTAAGATTGCAGATTATGTAATAACTGAAGCTGGATTTGGTGCAGATCTTGGAGCAGAGAAGTTCCTTGATATTAAGTGCAGGGCAGCAAATCTTGCACCAGATGCAATTGTTTTGGTTGCTACAGTACGTGCTCTTAAGATGAATGGCGGTGTACCAAAGAATGAACTTGGTCCTGAGAATCTTGACGCTTTAGGAAAAGGTATAGTAAACCTTGAACAGCATATTGAGAACATGCAAAAGTACGGCGTTCCAATGTGTGTTGCAATCAATAAATTCCCAACTGATACAGATGCAGAGCTTAAGCTTATTGAGGATAGATGTAAGGCTCTTAATGTTGAGGTTGTTCTTTCTGATGTTTTTGCAAACGGCGGAGATGGCGGAATCGATATGGCAAAGAAGGTCATTGAGCTTTGTGAAATGCCAGCTAACTTTGCACCAATCTATGATGAGAACGATAGCATTGAAGGAAAGATTAATACTATCGCAAAAGAAATATACAGAGCCGACGGAGTAGAGTTTACAGCAGAAGCTAAAAAGCAGATTAAGACACTTACAGATTTGGGTTATGATAAGATGCCAATCTGTGTCGCTAAGACCCAGTACAGTTTTTCGGATGATGAAAAGCTTCTCGGTGCTCCAAAGAATTTTAATATTACAGTTAGAGAAATTCGTCTTTCGGCAGGAGCTGGATTCTTAGTTGCATTAACAGGCGCAATTATGACTATGCCAGGCCTTCCAAAGGTTCCAGCTGCAGAGGGTATGGATATTTCTGAAGACGGAACAATCGTAGGTCTTTCATAAAGGAGAAAAAATGGCAAAGATTTTACTTGGTAAGCCAGTTGCAGAAGTAATAAGAAATGACATTAAAGAACGTGTGGCAGCACTTGGAACAAAAGGAGTCACACCTACTATTTTAGTTCTTCGAGTAGGCGCAAGAGCAGAGGATGTTTCTTATGAAAGAGGTATTTTAAAGACCGCTGGAAATCTTGGAATCAAGATTGTTGTCGATGAAATTTCGGAGTCTATTACAACTGATGAAATGATAAAAAAAGTAGAGGCAGCCAACGAAGACGCTTCCATTCATGGAATCATGATGTTTAGACCTTTGCCAAGAAGCATTGACGAGGATGCTGTAATCGAGGCAATTTCTCCAGCAAAAGATATCGACTGCATGACAAATATGAACCTTGCCGGTGTTTTTGCAGGAAAAGACGTATTTGCACCTTGTACAGCTGAAGCTGTTATAGAGATGCTTAAATTCAATAATGTAAACCTTAACGGAGCTAAGGTGGCTCTTTTGGGACGAAGCATGGTTGTAGGAAAGCCATTATCCATGCTCCTTCTTAAGGAGAATGCGACAGTTACCATCTGTCATTCAAGAACAACAAACCGTAAGGATATTACCAATAAAGCAGATATTGTTATCTCAGCAATGGGACAGCCTAGACTTCTTGGCCCAATAGATTTTAGTCGTGAAGCATATGTAATTGACGTTGGAGTTAATGATGATGGTAACGGCGGTATCTGTGGCGATGTAGATTATGATCTTGTGCTGGATTACGTTTTAGCAATCAATCCCGCTATAGGCGGACTTGGCACTATAACAACAAGCTTACTTCTTAAGCATGCCGTTGTTGCATGCGAAAAAGCAAACTCGTAGAAAGGAGTGCGTATGTTAACTAAAACATGTGAAGAATTTTTGGAAGTATTATCAACAAATTCTCCAACTCCAGGTGGTGGAAGTGCCAGCGCACTTGTTGGTGCAATGGGATGTGCTCTTGGAATGATGGTTGGAAACCTGACTGTCGGCAAGAAGAAATACGAAAGATATGAAGCTGATATCTTGGAGTTAAACGCTAAAGCACGCGGACTTATGTATCGAATGGAAGAACTTGTAAAGCGTGATGCTGAAGCTTTCGAACCTTTGGCAGAAGCATATAAAATGCCTAAAGATACTCCAGAACAGATTGCTGAAAGAGAAAAGGCAATGGAAACTCATCTGGGGGAAGCAGCAATGGTTCCGCTTGAGATTTCAAAGTGTTGTCTTGAAGCATTAAAGCTAGTAAGAGACTATGCATTAAAGGGATCAATTATGGCGATCTCTGATGCAGGATGTGCAGCTACATTCTTAAAAGCAGCACTAGGCAGTGCAAAGCTTAATGTTCTTATCAATACAAGACTTATCAAAAATGAGATGCGCCGAGAGGCAATGGAAAAGGAGATTAAGTCAATCTCTTATGAAGGCGACAGATTAGCAGATCGTATTTTCCTTGATATTGAAGCACGCCTTGAGTGCGCACCGTAGAAGGTGAGAGTGCGGATGTACTACTCAATCTGCGAATCATAAAAAAGAACATAAAAAAATAAAAAAACCCCTTGACATTTTCTTTGTCAGGGGGTATTATATCAGAGTCGCTGATACGAAGTGACATATGCGCGAGTGGCTCAGTTGGTGGAGCACGACCTTGCCAAGGTCGGGGTCGCGGGTTCGAGTCCCGTCTCGCGCTCTAGATTGCACAAAGAAAGGAACATCCTGTGGATGCTCCTTTTTTTGTGCAAGCAGAGCGTGAGACGCTCTGCGAAACCCGGATGTGCTATGCACATCGGGTTCGCTCTCGGCGGCATAGGGATGCCGCCTCGGTCGGCGCTCCTGCTGCGCATAAGTGAGCACCTTTCCATGTCTTGAGGCGGGTGTGTAAAATAGGGTTAAAATGAGGGGAAATAGGAGTTTTGCTATTTTCAACATTTGATATAATAATGCTATAGCTATTTGTAAATAATAGATTACGTTATATTTCGTGGAGAAAGAAAGTGCTTAAAATATTTTTTGGAAAACATAAAGATGAAATATACAACACGGATGTATATTATGAAAATCAGTATAGTAATGATT
>JAKSSE010000003.1 GCA_024403255.1 Lachnospiraceae bacterium | reverse complement strand
TTGGAGAAGTACTCAAGAGGCCGAAGAGGCGCCCCTGCTAAGGGTGTAGGTCGGGCAACCGGCGCGAGGGTTCAAATCCCTCCTTCTCCGTTTACATATTAATAAGGCGTCATAGCCAAGTGGTAAGGCACCGGTCTGCAACACCGTTATCACCAGTTCAAATCTGGTTGGCGCCTCTAAGGGAGACAATTGTTGTCTCCCTTTTTGTTTTTTGAAGGAATTTAAGGAGAAAATATATGACAATATTAACTTGGATATTATTAATAATAGGTTTTGTGCTTCTTATAAAAGGAGCAGATTTTTTCGTAGATGGTGCCTCTGCAGTAGCTAAAAAACTTCATGTACCACAGCTTGTCATTGGAATGACAATAGTTGCTATGGGAACATCTCTTCCTGAAACGGCAGTTTCAATTACGGCATCCTTAGCCGGTGCAAACCAAATGGCAGTAAGTAATGTAGTAGGATCTAACATTTTTAATTTGCTTGTAGTTGCAGGGTGCGCAGCACTTATCTGTCCTATGGCTGTTGGCGAGCAGACATTGAAAAAAGATTTACCATTATCTGTTTTTTGTGCTCTATTTCTAGCTGTTGCAGGTGGGGTAAGTTATTTTGTAACTGGGGAAATGGTTTTAGGCAGAATCTGTGGCGTTCTTCTTTTAGCGATATTTGTATGGTTTTTATTGGACATGATAAAGGTTGCCAAGAAAAATAAAGTAGAAGATGAAGAAGATAATACTAAAGAAATGTCAGTCATTAAGATGATACTTTTAATTCTTGTAGGTGGCACTTTTATTACTATAGGTGGTGATTTGGTCGTTGATGAATCAAAGATTATTGCATCAGCTTTCGGTATGAGTGATACCCTTATAGGTCTTACTATCGTTGCACTTGGAACGTCACTTCCTGAACTTGTAACAGGAATAGTAGCAGCTAAAAAGGGAGCTGTTGACCTTGCTCTTGGAAATGTTGTTGGATCAAACATTTTTAATATCCTTATGGTACTTGGTCTTGCAGCAGTTGTCAGTCCAATGTCAATAACTGTTGAAAATATTATAGATATAGGACTTTTAGTTGTATTTAGCCTTATTGTCTGGTTTATGTCAAAAACAAAGAAAACCTTGGTAAAATCTGAAGGACTTATCATGGTTTTAATATATTTTGCATATTTGGCATATATTATTGCCAGAAACTATGTGTTGTAGGGACGGTTCTTTTGTCTTAAGGAGCGTCCCTCTGTCCTTATTTGAATACCTCGAAAAAGACCGTGACTACTCACGGTCTTTTGTTATATAATAGAGTGATTATATCTATCGTAAGGGACGCTCTCATTTGGGCCCCGGAAAGGAAGAAAAATGGCAAATAAAGGCAAATTTTACATGACCACGGCTATTGCCTACACATCAGGCAAGCCTCACATCGGAAACACTTATGAGATTATTCTTGCAGATTCAATTGCAAGATATAAGAGAATGGAAGGATACGATGTATTTTTCCAGACAGGATCGGATGAGCATGGTCAGAAAATAGAAGATAAAGCAAAACTTGCTGGAACTACACCAAAAGCATTTGTTGATGAAGTCTCAGATGAAATCAAAGGAATTTGGAATCTTGTTAATAGTTCACATGATAAATTCATCCGTACAACTGATGAGGATCATGAAAAACAGGTAAAGAAGATTTTTAAAAAGCTCTACGATCAGGGAGATATCTATAAAGGAGCATATGAAGGACTTTACTGTACTCCTTGTGAGTCTTTCTGGACTGAAAGTCAGCTTGTAGATGGAAAGTGTCCAGACTGCGGAAGAGATGTGACCCCTGCAAAGGAAGAAGCATATTTCTTCAAGATGAGTAAATATGCTGACAGACTTATCGAGCATATTAATACACATCCTGAGTTCATTCAGCCAGTTTCTCGTAAAAATGAGATGATGAATAATTTCCTTTTACCAGGACTTCAGGATCTTTGTGTATCAAGAACCTCATTTAGCTGGGGTATTCCTGTAGATTTTGATGATAAACATGTAGTTTATGTATGGCTTGATGCTCTTACCAACTACATCACTGGTATTGGCTATGATGCTGATGGAAACTCTACTGATCAGTATAAAAAGAACTGGCCAGCAGACCTTCATCTTATAGGAAAAGACATTGTTCGTTTCCACACCATATATTGGCCAATTTTCCTTATGGCACTTGGTGAGCCACTTCCAAAGCAGGTATTTGGACATCCATGGCTTCTCCAGGGTGGCGAGAAAATGAGTAAATCTCGTGGAAATGTTATCTATGCAGACGATATGGTAAATCTTTTTGGCGTAGATGCAACCAGATATTTTGTTCTCCACGAAATGCCATTTGAAAACGATGGAATTATCACCTGGGAGCTTGTAGTAGAA
Organism: Lachnospiraceae bacterium; assembly: GCA_024403255.1. Taxonomy (GTDB): domain Bacteria; phylum Bacillota; class Clostridia; order Lachnospirales; family Lachnospiraceae; genus JAKSSE01. Next base: position 55,729 of record JAKSSE010000003.1, on the reverse strand, counting down.
AGATTCAATTCTGAGCTTGCCAATGTCCTTGGAAACCTTGTAAACCGTACAATTTCAATGAGCAACAAGTACTTTGGCGGTGTTGTAAAAAAGACTGGAGCTGAAGACGCTATTGACGCTGATTTAAAAGCTGTTGTCACAGGAACTCGTGATAAAGTTGCTAAGAAGATGGAAGAGCTTCGTGTTGCAGATGCAATCACGGAGGTTTTTGCTTTATTTAGACGCTGCAACAAGTACATTGATGAGACAGAGCCATGGGTACTTGCTAAAGACGAGGCCAAGTCAGACAGACTTGCAGAAGTTTTATATAACTTAACTGAAGCTATTACTATTGGCGCAGGTCTTTTGCTTCCTTTCCTTCCTGAGACTGCAGAAAAAATCGTAGCTCAGCTTGAGAATAAAATTAGAGATTTTGATGATCTTGATAAGTTTGGCCTTCGCGAGAGTGGAAAGAAAGTAACTGAAAAACCAGAAATTCTCTTTGCTCGTCTTGATGTAAAAGAGATTATGCCTAAGGTTGAGGAGATCCAGGCAAAACAGCGCGCTGAATATGAAGCAGAACAGATTAAGCTTGGCCTTGCTCCTGAAAAAACAGAAGAAAAGAGCGAGGATGTTATAGATATCGAGCCAAAGGAAGAAATTGCGTTTGACGATTTTATGAAACTTCAGTTCCAGGTAGGTGAAATTATTTCCTGCGAAGCAGTAGCAAAATCTAAAAAGCTTCTTTGTTCACAGGTTAAAATTGGCTCAAAAACATATCAGATTGTTTCTGGAATTAGAAAGCAGTACTCACCAGAGGAGATGCCAGGTAAAAAGGTAATGGTTCTTGTAAATCTTGCACCAAGAGAGATAGCAGGCGTTAAGTCTGAAGGTATGCTTCTTTGTGCGGAGGGAAAAGATGGTGAGCTTTCACTTATGACTCCAGAAAGAGATATGCCAGCAGGAGCAGAGATTGGCTAATGATATTTGAAACTCACGCACATTTTGACGATAAAAGATTTGATGAGGATCGGGACGAGATCCTATCAAATCTTGATAAATATGGTATTGAAACAGTCATAAATATTGGAGCTGATTTAAGAGGGTGCAAGGCATCCATAGATTTAGCTGAAAAATATGAAAACGTATATGCTTCATTAGGTGTTCATCCAGATGAAATTGAGGAACTAACCGATGCTGATTACATTTGGATGGAGGAAGAAGCAAAGCATCCAAAGGATGTAGCAATAGGTGAGTGCGGTCTTGATTATTTTAGGGGACGTCCTGATGAAGAAAAAGAAAGACAGGCCTACCACTTCAAAAAGCATATAGAGCTTTCCGATAAGCTTGGTCTTCCACTTGTAATTCATTCAAGGGATGCAGCTGAAGATACCTTTAATATTCTTAAGGATCTAAAAAAGGATATGCCAGGTGTAGTCCACTGCTATTCATATTCTCCAGAGATGGCAAAAGAATATGTTAAAAGAGGCTGGTATATCGGAGTTGGCGGCGTTGTCACATTTAAAAATGCTAAAAGTCTTGTAAAAACCGTCGAAGAAATAAGCATAGATAGAATATTGCTTGAAACAGATAGCCCTTATCTTGCGCCAGAACCACATCGTGGTGAAAGAAATGACTCAAGATATCTGGTTCACGTAGTAGATAAGATTGCTGAAATAAAAGGCATTACAAAAGAAGAAGTGATGGAAATTACTTCAAAAAATGCGCATAAATTGTTCAATATATAGGTTTACATAATGTTATCATCCCCAGCAGAGACAAAATTTATAATACAGAAATATGGTTTTACTTTTCAAAAGAAGTATGGCCAGAACTTTCTTATAGATAAGTCTATATTGGATAAAATCATTGATAGTGCAGGCATTACAAAGGATGACTGTGTTCTTGAGATTGGCCCTGGTATTGGCACCATGACTCAGCGACTTTGCGAAGCTGCTGGCAAAGTTGTGGCTGTTGAAATAGATGATAAACTTATACCTATTTTGGCAGATACTTTGCAGATGTATGATAACGTTGAAGTAATACATAATGACATCCTCAAGGTTGACATAAAATCATTATCAGAAAAAGAAAACGGCGGAAGACCTTTAAAGGTTGTAGCAAATCTTCCTTACTACATAACAACACCGGTAATAATGGGACTTCTTGAGAGCAATGTTCCAATGGAATCGATTACTATCATGGTTCAAAAGGAAGTTGCAGATAGAATGAGGACTGGCCCGGGAAGTAAAGAATATGGTGCGCTGTCATTGGCTGTTCAGTATTATTCAAATCCTTCAATTGTGACAGTAGTTCCGCCTTCGTGCTTTATGCCACCACCAAAGGTGGAAAGCACAATAATCAGGCTTGAAATATTTAAAGATAAGCCTGTAAAAGTAAAAGATGAATCTTTGATGTTTAGACTTATAAGAGCATCTTTTAATCAAAGACGAAAAACACTTGTAAATGGACTTTCAAATGGAATGGGATGGAACCTTTCAAAAGAAGATGTTGCAGCTACTTTGGTAGAGGCGGGATTTTCGGAAACTGTAAGAGGGGAAACGTTATCCCTGGAAGACTTTGGAAAACTAAGTGATTTATTTTGTGAAAAAATATGAATATAGGAAGTTTTAGTCCAGATATACAACAGTTAATAATTCAAACAGAAAAAAGCCTGGGAATAAATCCACAGGTTACGTTAGAATGCTGTAATTTACTTGAAGAAAAAGGAAAGATCCTAAAAAGTGAGAGCTTGATGGGATATGCACTTTTCCATAAAGCGCAGACTCATTATATTATGAACGATATGCGTTCATTCTATGAAGAGAACATTCTTGCAATGCACCACCTTGAAAAGGCAGAGGATTGGGAGACTTTAGTAATGTCAAATAATCTTCTTGGTATTATGAGTCTAAACAGAGGTAATGCATTAGTTGCTATGGACTCGTATATGGCAGCTTTAGACATTTGCAATAAGCACCATTTGGTTGACATAAAGTGGATGGTGCAGGTAAATATAGGAACAATTTATCTTAGTGTTGAGATGTTTCCAAATGCTATAGAGTACTTCAATTATGGAAAGGATTATATTCTCGCACATCAGGATATACCAGGATATTATGATTATTTGACATCTATATATATCGGGCTTGGAAGGTGTTATGTAAACCGGAATGAGACACACCAATTGGTTGACATAATGGCAGAGCTTGAAAACGTTGTTGAGCCTCATGTAGATGATATCAATAAATTAATGATCGCTGGTTTTAAGGCATACAGCTACAATGCAAGAGGACTCCGTCAGCAAAGAGATGTTGCATTAGAATATGTGAATGCGAATTTAACCAGAGATATACCAGTTCTTGATCATTTCGATGAACTTTACAGTTACCTTTGTTTATTGTATGAAGTGGGCGAACCAAAAGCATTTGAAAAAGCTGCAAATCTTATTGAAAGCCTTACGGAAAAAACAACAATGATGTATTTAAAGCAAAAAGTCATTGCTTTAAAGATAAAGTTTTATCGTGATCAAAATCGTGAAGAAGAAAAGAAACGCGCTGCTGTAGAGTATTTTGAGTTAGGTGAAAAACTTGAAAACGAAAGTAGGCTCATGCATACAAATATGCTTGAGTTTAGAAACAGATTTGCGGTTCTGGATAATAAAAATAAAGAGATAACCAAAGAAAATGAAGAGCTTGTAAAAAAATCAACAACCGATGCTCTTACAGGTATTGCAAACAGATTTGGGCTTACCGCTTATCAGGATGAAGTTATTGGAGAATGTATAGGCGGAGAAAAATCTCTTGCAATTGAGATTTTGGATATTGATTACTTCAAGCAATATAACGATAATTACGGACATCAGGCCGGAGATAATGCGATAAAAACAATTGCTGACGCAATGAAAGAACTTTCAAATCATGGCAATATATTCTGCTCTAGATACGGAGGAGATGAGTTCGTAATAATTTATGTTGGTTATACATATGAAGAAATAAAGAATCTGGCAAATGAGCTTAGAAGTATTATTCTTTCAAGGAAGGTGGAACATAAATATTCGCTATGCATTCCATGGCTCACCATTTCGCAGGGAATTTGCTGGGGAAGACCAAAACGTGGAAGCAAAATCTGGGATTATATGCATGAGGCAGATAAGATGCTTTATAAGGTTAAAGAAAGAGCCAGAAATGATATGGAGTTTACAGTAATAGAGGAATAAAGATGCTTAACGAAAGAATGGTAGGTCTTGGAACACAGCGTTCCGTAATAAGAGAACTCTTTGAGTATGGAAAGATGCGTGCCGCAGAAGTAGGTGCAGAAAATGTATTTGATTTTTCCATTGGAAACCCAAGTGTTCCATCTCCAGAAATAGTAAATGCAACAGCAAAAAAGTTAATAGACGAGCTGGATCCAGTAGTTTTGCATGGTTATACCAGTGCACAGGGAGATGCTGGCGTTCGTCAGATGCTTATTGATTCAATAAACAAAAGATTTGTCGTAAATTATAATAAAGACAATTTATACATGACCGTAGGTGCTGCTGCAGCCCTTTGTTGTTGTCTTAATGGTCTTTGCAATCCAGGTGATGAAGTAATAGTTTTTGCCCCATATTTCCCAGAATATAAAGTTTTTATCGAGGGAGCGGGTGCAGTCTGCAAAGTAATTAAGGCAGATACCAAGGCTTTTCAGATTGATTTTGAGGAACTTGAAAAAAACATTACACCAAAGACAAAGGCTGTGATTGTAAACTCACCTAATAACCCAAGTGGTGTTGTATATTCAGAAGAAACTATAAAGAAGCTTTCTGCATTATTAGAAGATAAGTCAAATAAAAGAGGAGAGCCAATTTATCTTATAGCCGATGAACCATACAGAGAAATTGCATTTAACGGAGTAAATGTTCCTTATCTTCCAAAATATTACAAGGATTCCATTGTTTGCTATTCATGGTCAAAATCACTTTCGCTTCCAGGTGAAAGAATGGGATATGTTTTAGTTCCTGACCAGGTAACAGATAGCAAGATGGTTTATGCAGCAGTTGCTGGAGCTGGAAGATCTTTAGGATATGTTAATGCGCCTGGACTTTTCCAAAGAGTTTGTGCTATGTGCGCTAACGAGACGGCAGATATTTCAATATATGAGACCAACAAGAATCTTCTTATGAAGGGTCTTACCAGTATGGGGTATTCAGTAGTAGAGCCAGGTGGAACTTTCTATATGTTCCCGAGAACCTTGGATGAAGATGATATTGCTTTTTGCGAGGCCGCAAAAAAGCACGATCTTCTGATCGTGCCTGGAACTGGATTTGGATGTCCTTCGCATGCTAGAATATCTTACTGTGTTCCAACAGAGAGAATTGAAAGATCATTATCAGCATTTGAAGCATTAGCAAAAGAATATTTATAAATTATATAAATCTTTTAGTATTTCAAAAGAATTTGTGTCCGGTGTGCATGATAACATGTGCACCGGTATTTTTTCTCTGAATTTTTCATAGAGCATAAGGCTTTTTTCAGCACCAGAGGAAGTCCAAAGAGGTGAAGCTGTGTGTTGCCAAAGTCTAAGAAGTATTTTGTCTTCAGGCATAGCGTCAATTAAATTGCTCGGACCATTATGTAATAAAATGATACCCTTTAATTTTGCGTCTGTGCCAGTGCTAAGTTTATTCCAAGGGGAATTTATAAGAGTAGGCTCGTGGTCTACAATTGTTACAAGGTTTCGATTAGGGTTTCCTATCTTCGCATTCAGATTTTCAGCCCATAATTTGGCATGTTTATTCTTTTCTGTGCCAGCTGGACCAAGGAAAAGGTAAGCCTCATCATCTTTTATTATAGAAGACGAGTGCAAAAGGAATGTATTATACTCCTGAATGCTGTAAAGATAAGGTTTTGTTAATGTTTCAAAAAGTTCATTTTTAAAAGATTCTGAGTTACGATCAGAGTCCGGTTTTACAAAAAATGTTAACTTATTGCCATCATGTGTTAACGAAATACCCCAAATATCCTGATTATTTTCAAAAAGAAAGAGAAATTCTCTGGCAGTATCAAATATTTCAAGCCCGTCATGGCTGTAGACCTTGATAGAGCCGTTAGTGGTAATCTCGTGATCCGAGGTTATGTAAACCACGGGATCCCAATTCATCATGTTGATTCCGTAGTCTTCTACGTGGAGTTTTTCGCATTTATAAGGATTTCTAAAATCACTGATACTAGAAGCAGACTTTTCTTTTTTTTCATCAACAATAATGCCCTGTTCAAAAAGGCTGTCGATATATAGCTTTGTGTCAGTGGAAAAATTCACAGGAATGGGTCCATCAAATCCAAGCTCAACACCCAACCTACGAATGAGTGAGTCTGCATTCATCGGATTTGAAAGAAGATACCAAATTAAAAGGCCTGTGCGATTTATAGAAATGGCCTTTTTTTTCGCAAAAACGGCCTGCCCGAAAGGCAGGAGAAAGTCGATGCCTGATATGTTTGTATGGTAATAATAGGCACTTTGTCTCATAGAGGTGATTTTATCAAATTTTCGGTAAAATGACTATAGAAATAAGAGATTTATGGTCAAAAAGTTCAAAGACATCTAGTGTGTGGGGTGTTGAAAAAAACCCATATTTCTCTATAATTGATGTATATTGTTTATTTAATATAAATTTTGAAAAGGAGGAATAAAAAATGGCAAAATATGTATGTCCAGTATGTGGTTATATTCATGAGGGTGACAACCCACCAGCTGAATGCCCAGTTTGTCACGTTTCAGGAGATAAATTCAAAGAGGTTCAGGGCGAGCTTAAGCTTGCTGCAGAGCATGAATACGGTGTTTATGCAAAAACTGTAAAGAACAATCCAGAAATTTCAGAAGAAGATAAGAAGTACATCTTTGAGCAGCTTATGGCAAACTTCAAGGGTGAGTGTTCAGAAGTAGGTATGTACCTTTGCATGGCTCGCATTGCACATCGTGAGGGTTACCCAGAAATCGGTCTTTATTGGGAGAAAGCAGCCTTTGAAGAGGCTGAGCATGCAGCTAAATTCGCAGAGCTTCTTGGCGAGGATCTTGAGCCAAACATGAAGGCTACCACAAAAGACAACCTTGCTTGGAGAGTTGACTGTGAGTTCGGTGCTACTCAGGGTAAGTTTGATCTTGCAGAGTGCTGCAGAAAGAATGGCGCAAACGCCATTGCTGATACCGTTATGGAAATGTCACGCGATGAAGCAAGACATGGCAAGGCACTTAAGGGATTTTTGGATAGATACTTTAAATAAGTTTCCTTTTGGACGCCTGTCTGTTAGATATAGTAATATTTAAAAAGCATGATTATGGTAACGTTCGTTTTCCGTAATCATGCTTTTTTTATTAATGAACCACAAACCCCGTCCCCAGAGTAGATGATTAATTTTTGTCTTTGTAGTAGTTTTCGTATGCGGCTTTTATATCCATCACAAAGTCACCGGCTTCAACTTTGTCTACTTCAGTCAGAGCATTAGTATCTGAAATGCATAATACATCGCAATCGGAAGGCATATGGATTGTGTATGTATGCTTGAAGTGACGATCTATCATTTGTATTTGAGTTGTTCCTTCGTAATCCGTCCAGTCCTGCAAGACGCCAAAAGTAGAAGAACCATTATACGTGTAGGAAATATGGTAGGTATTATTATCATATTCAATATCTGCTTCACCCTCGCCAGTAAAGTTTCCATTTTCGTCTATTTGTGTTGGAAATGTATAAATTTCACCGGTGTATTTATTTGATAGGTATAATACTGGCAACTCTATCATAGCGAAATAGCCTTTTTCCTCTAATTCTGCTGCGGAGTCACCTAAAATTGTAACATATGCATATGTACCTCCGTCTACAGTGACATCAACAAATCCAGGATCCGAGTCTTCATATGTTATATGACTTATACTAGTTTGAGTGTAGAAATCTTCATTTGTATCATTAAAGGAATATCCAGCAGGTGAATAATCTCTGCTGTTATCATCAGGATTATAAAAATAGTAAAAGTCTTTAGAATATCTGCAGAAAGGTTCATTATAGCCAGTAATTAATTTGCCTCCAATTGATTCAATGTAAGAAGAGTCAGAATCGATAGAAGTATCAGAGGAATCTTCCTTTGCGGTTTCTTCAGTAGCCTCTTTCAAACCTGCTTCAGGTTCTGGAGTGGCCGCTTCCTGTTTTGCACCGCATCCTATAAATGTCATAATAATTGAAAATGACACAAGTGGAATTAATAGTTTTTTCTTCATTTATGCTCTCTCCTTTGTGTAAAAAAGTGATTTGATAATAGCATATTATGGATATCTCCACAATGTTTGAATAAAATGATGAACCCAAACCTCCACAAAGAACCACAGGTATGTTTGCAAAAGTGCAAAATTTGCACCCGGAGTATTGTAAAAGTGCAAATTTTGCACTACAATGTATATACAAGAAACAAAACATGCTAAAAGAACTAAGAATTGAAAAAAAGCTGACGCAAAAAGAGGTAGCTGATTTAGTAGGTATATCTTTGCGTTCTTATAAGTCTTATGAAAATGATGAGACAAAGCGAAATACAATAAAATATAATTACATATTAGAAAAGCTAAAAAGCATCAACCCTATAGATGAAGAACATGGCATTTTAGATTTAGAAGATATAGAAGGAATCTGTTCAGATATTTTTGAAAAGTATCCTATTGAATATGTCTACCTATTTGGTTCATATGCAAAAGGATTAGCGAAAGAAGATAGTGATATAGATTTATTGATATCTTCCGATTTAAAAGGTTTAAAATATTTTGGCATGATTGAAGAATTAAGAAATGGGTTAAAGAAAAAAATAGATGCACTAAATTTATCACAGCTTAAAGACAATCTGGAGCTTACTAAAGAAATTTTAAAGGATGGAATAAAGATTTATGGATAATAAAAAAGATGATAGTTATTTTATTCAAAAAATCAGACAAGATCTAAATTTCATTATTTCACATATGGCGGATGTAGAGCAAACAGAATTGGAAAATGACGAAGTTCTGCTAGATTCTATGTTATTTAGAATGATTCAGATATCAGAAAATGCAAAAAGATTGTCTGAAGAATATAGAAATAAAAATGATAAGGTGCCCTGGAATGCATTATATGGTCTACGAAATAGAATAGTTCATGATTACGGGAATGTTGTTTTGGATATAGTATATGACACTTTAAAAAACGATATACCAGAAATGTTGAGCTTGATAGAAGAGATATCAGGAGACGAATAGTTGATAATAATGAATCTTAGACCAGAGCAAAAGAGAACAGGAGCAGTACTCGCAATTACGATTACTGCTCCTGTTAATTTTTGTAGGAAAATTCCTACGAACCCTTTTTTGAGCCCTAAACCCCGTCCCCAAGGGTTCAAATTTGTGCTAAAATACATAAAAAACTAAGGAGCAGAAAATGAATTTTATAAAAACAAATTATAAAGGACTTTTGTTATGTTTAATTATCGCTGTTCCATCCTGGATATTGGGAAAGATGTTTCCTATTATAGGCGGAGCAGTAATTGCAATTCTTGTGGGAATGGTTGTTACTATCTTTTTTAAAGAAAAAGGTGATTTTGACGCAGGTATAAAGTTTACTTCGAAGAAAATTCTTCAGTGGGCGGTTGTGCTTTTGGGATTTGGTCTTAATCTTGGAGTAATAGCGGAAACTGGTGTGCAGTCACTTCCAATTATTGTATGTACAATAGCAACATCTCTTTTTGTAGCGTTTGTAATTCATAAGGCATTAAAGGTCCCATCTAAGATTTCTACACTTGTTGGCGTAGGTTCTTCTATATGCGGAGGATCTGCAATCGCTGCAACAGCACCTGTAATTGATGCTGATGATGAGGAAGTTGCTCAGGCTATTTCTGTTATATTTTTCTATAATGTGCTTGCGGCAATCCTATTTCCAATTTTAGGTAAGTTTTTAGGATTTAGTATTACAAGTGGAGATGCCTTTGGTATTTTTGCAGGAACTGCTGTCAATGATACATCGTCAGTTACAGCTGCTGCTTCAACCTGGGATAGCATGTGGTCGCTTGGAACAGCTACTTTGGACAAGGCTGTTACAGTAAAATTAACAAGAACTCTTGCCATCATACCTATCACTCTTGTTTTGGCATTGTATCGAAGTAAAAAAGAAAGCTCAAATGGACAAAAAGTAAACCTTAGTAAGATTTTCCCATTTTTCATTTTATATTTCATAGGTGCATCTATAATTACAACAGTTGCTATTCACTTTGGCGTTTCAGCAAGTGTGTTTAGTCCAATCAAAACTTTGAGCAAGTTCTTTATCGTTTGGGCGATGGCAGCTATTGGCTTAAATACTGATATTGTAAAATTGGTAAAAACTGGAGGAAAACCACTATTTCTCGGTGCGTGTTGTTGGATTGGTATTACTAGCGTAAGCTTAATTATGCAGCATGTATTAGGAATTTGGTAAATAATGAGCCCTAAACCCCGTCCCCAAAGGATCAAAAAATGTTAGACATGAATAAAAACAAAAAAAATGACATACAGGAACTGAAAAGTCGTACGTTTGAGATTATTCAAATCGGTACAAGAGTAGATTTTTGGAGCCGAGCATTTGATTATTTTATTACGGTCGTAATTCTACTTAATATTGTAGTAACCTTCCTTCATACCTTTGAAAAGTTTTCAGGGTTTGTCCCGGTTTTTCAGGGTATAGAGCTTGTTACGACCATAATTTTTATTGTGGAATATGTATTACGACTGGCAACGAGTGATTTGCTTTATCCTGGGAAGATGCAGCCAAAGGCCCTATTTCTTTTTATATTTTCATTCTATGGTATAGTTGATCTTTTAGCGATAATTTCATATTTTTCGATTATCTTTACAAACGGTTTTGTTGCTTTAAAGATGATTAGAGTCGTTAGAATATTAAGGCTTTTCCAAATAAATAAGCAGTCGGATGCATTTAATGTTGTAGCTGAGGTAATAACAGAGAAAAAGAATCAGATTCTATCATCACTTTTTATGGTGTTTGTGCTTCTTTTGGCAGCATCGCTTTGTATGTATGGGCTTGAACATGATGCACAGCCAGAAGCTTTTTCAAATGCGTTTGCTGGAATCTGGTGGGCGATGTCGACGGTACTCACTGTTGGATACGGAGATATTTATCCGATTACGGTTGGCGGAAAGATTGTAGCGATTATCATTGCTGTTTTGGGAGTAGGAATCGTTGCCATCCCAACAGGTATTGTTAGTGCGGGATTTGTTGAGCAGTACACCAAAATTAAGCTTTCAAGCAAGCAGATTTCTTTCAAAAAGGATATAAGACAGATGCTTGATGAGCAGGCAAATGATGCCGGGCTTGAGGCAGAAGAATATTTAGAAAGAATTATTTTGGAAAAAAACTGGGAGAAAAAATCTAATTCATCCAGGCCATATCAGCAGGCAAGGGAGCAGTAAACTCCAGTAGTTCCTTTGATATAGGATGGATAAAGCTAAGTTTATAAGAGTGAAGGGCCTGGCGGGACATTTTTTCCATATCGGGATTATAAAGATAATCGCCGATAAGAGGGTAACCAAGGTGCTTCATATGGACGCGAATTTGATGGGTGCGGCCTGTTTCTAGGATTAAAGAGACGAGGCTGTACCCATTTTTTTCGTTTATTACTTTATAGTTAGTGATGGCTTCTTCGCCGTTCTCGAAATCTATTTTTCGCTCAATGGTGGAACCGTCAACTCTTGAAATAGGAGCAGTTATTTTTCCTTCCGAGGGCAAAATAGAGCCCCTGCAGATAGCAAGATACTCGCGGAATAGGCCAGATGACTTTTTATCAGCTAAGGAAGCAGATAAAATACCGCCAGCAACTCTGTTTTTTGCAATCAAAGTAAGGCCGGTGGTGTTTTTATCCAGACGATTTATGCATCTAAATACAAAAGGAGTACCCTTTTCTTCAAAATAAAAAGCCAGCGCATTTCCCAAGGTGTTTTCATAATGATTTAACGATGGATGAATTGGCATATTGGCAGGTTTATTTATAACCATTATGTCCTCATCTTCATAGACGATATCCAAGGGAAGTTTTACGGGCGGAATATGCTCAGAGGAAGTATCTTCCCTCCAAATGATTTCAACTAAATCCCCTACATGAATAGGAGTTTTTAGCAATACTTCTTCTTTATTAAGAAGAACTGCTCCTGGGGTATGTCTAAGAACTGTTAAAATTTTTGCACCAAAATCCTTTGATTTAAGAAAATCATTGATGGTTGGGGCAAAATTTTCCTCTGAAATTGTGTAAGAAAAGGTTCTAATCATGATTTTCTTAATTATATCATAGAAAAAGTCTTGATTTTTCTGAAATTATGCTATAATCGGCTTAGGTGCGTTGTTTTGGGGAGAGTCCAAACAAAAGAGGGCAAAAATATGGCTGTATCTATGGAGAATATTGGCGTAGCAGCTGGTGAGCTTGTCAGAAAAGAGACCGAAGCTGTTCGCGAGGAAAGAATCCTTCAGCAGGATGAAAATAAAATAGCTGTAGAAAAAGAAAAGGTAGCGCCACAGGAGGAGCATAGATCTGTTTCTGAAGATGGTGATACTTTGGATGTCAGCAAGGACGGCGAAGAGCTTGAGGATGCCAGAGTCATTGCAAAAGATGATAAGGCAGAGCAAAGAACCGTTCGTAATAACGAAGAAATTCGTGCTGAAGAAGTAAAGAAAGAAGCTGACAGAAAAGAAGCTATTCAGAAAGAGCAGGAAGCTAAACGCGAGAGAGCTGAGTACGAGCAGGCTTTAAAAGAGGCTGAGCAGGAAAGAAGAGAGCGTCAGCAGGAGCTTCGAGAAGCTGAACAGCAGTCTGAAGAAAAAAGACAGGAAAGAGTCAGTGAGCTTCAGAAGTCTTCTCAAAAGACTGAAGATAAGGAAAATGTTAAGATTGATTTAGTCGATAAAGCAATGGTTGATGATATCAATCGTAGAGTAAAGAGAGCGAATGAGACTTAGAAATGTGCCAGAGGCACCAGGGATAATCGAGGCATCAGAAGCCTGCATAAAGAACCCTGGAGAATATAAAGGTAAGTGGAATGAGGCGTTTTCGAATGAGGCGCCTCTTCATATTGAAATAGGAATGGGAAAAGGCCAGTTTATTCTGGCGCTTGCGAAGGAAAACCCAGATATAAATTATATTGGTATCGAGAGATATGAGTCTGTTATGTATAAGGCGGTACTTAAAAATGATGTCGAGCCTTTGCCAAATCTTAGATTTGTATGTGGAGATGCCAGTTTCTTAGAGGCTTTCTTCGAAAAGGGAGAGGTTGATAGAATATATCTTAATTTTTCTGATCCTTGGCCAAAAGACAGACATGCAAAAAGGCGACTTACGTCACCTTTGTTTCTAGACAGATATTTAAAAGTTATGTCAACCGATGCAAGACTTGAGTTTAAAACAGATAACAAAGGCCTTTTTGATTATTCGGTTGAAACCATAAAGGAGCATGAGGGATATAACCTTACTGCTGTAACTTATGATCTTCATAATGATGAGAGCATGAATGCTGGTAATATTATGACTGAGTATGAGGCGAAGTTTTCAGCAAAAGGAAATCCAATTTGTAAGCTTATTGCAGAACCTTTCTAAGTCCTTTAGGATAATGGTTTTTAAGCTGACCTTTGGTGAGTTTTCCCCATCCAATAGAAAAATTATCTACACAAACGAGGGTCCATCCCTCGTTTTTATTTTCAGTGAATAGTGCCTGTCCCCAAATATAATCCCGAATTTCTTTTGAATCAGCGCTAAAAGAGACATTATTTTTTACAAACTGTGGTTTACATAATAAGGCGAGCGCATGTGAAGGTTCAAATCTGTCCTTTTTTATTGTTCCAAGATGAAGACCTGGACGTACAACCTTGATTCCCTTTAAAGATGGCGCTTCTTTTGGCAAAATGTAAAGCTGATCTCCGAAAAGAACAGGGATCTTATCAGATAAAAGGTTATTAATATAATCTTTTTCAAAAACATCCTTAGAAAACTTCTTAAATAAGGAAAGAGCTTCATCGGCAGGGGAGGCTTTTCCTTTCTTTTTTGGGTTTACATAAATGTCATCTGCTGATGTATCAGAATTGCCTTTATGTTGTAAAACTGCGGAAAAATGCCCTTCTCCTTTTACTTTATGAGGCCATAGCCGCTCTTGTTTGGTTAACATAAAGTCAGAGTAGCGCGAAAGGAATCTTTCCATGCATTCCTCATCTTCTTCAGGACTGAATGTGCAGGTAGAATATACTATTGTGCCACCAGATTTAAGCATTTTTACTGCTTCATCTAAGATATAATCCTGTCTGTCGGCACACATTTTCACATTATCAAGGCTCCATTCATTCATGGCATCAGGATTTTTCCTGAACATTCCTTCGCCAGAACATGGAGCATCAACTAATATTTTATCGAAAAACTCAGGGAGTTTTTTTGAGAGATCTTCGGGAGCTTCATTTGTAACTATGCAGTTAGAAATCCCCATTCTTTCTATGTTTTCAGAAAGAATTTTTGACCTTGATGGAATAATTTCGTTAGAAACTAAAAGTCCTTCTCCTTTTAATTTTTTTCCAAGTTGTGTGCTTTTTCCGCCTGGTGCAGCACATAAATCCAAAACAATATCACCAGGATTTACATCCAGCATTTCAGCAGGAAGCATCGCAGAAGCATCCTGAATATAATAAACGCCGGCTTCGTGATATGGGTGAGAGCCTGGTTTTAATGATTCCTCGTAATAAAAACCTGTTGGGCACCACGCTACAGGAGAAAGAGCGCCAGGGAAAATAGAATCATCCGCATCTTCACACAGCCTAAGTGCAAAAATTTTTCCATCCTCAAAAGAAGCTAAAAATTCATTGAATTCGTCCCCTAATTGAGATTTCATTCTTTTTTCAAAATCTTGTGGTAAATTAATCATGAACACATTATGTTTCGCCTTTTCCCGCCTGTCAAGGTGTGCTATACTTTTCGCATGCATTTTAAAAGAATTTTTACAATTATATTAACTGGGTTTTTAGCGTTTTCTGCGCCAGCATCTGTGGCTTTTGCCGCAGAAGAGGTGGAAGATGCAGAAGAAATAAGTGCAGAGGAAACGGGTTATTGGCCGATAGGTCCTGACGTTGCAGCAAGTTCTGCAGTAGTTATGGAATATTCTACAGGAACTATCCTATACGAAAAAAATCCAACCGACGCACATTATCCTGCAAGTATAACTAAAATCATGACGGGCCTTTTGACCGTTGAAAATGGTGGGCTCCAGGATACTTTGGTTTTTTCTGAGGATTCTATCAGAAAAACAGAAGGATCAGGAATTGCCCGTGATATCGGTGAGGAGATGACAGTTGAGCAGACTTTGTATGGAATGATGCTCGAGTCTTCAAACGAATGCGCTTACGCTTTGGCAGAGCATGTTTCAGGCAGTATAGAAGCTTTTGCGGATAAAATGAATGAGCGCGTGAAAGAGATTGGCTGTAAAAACACGCATTTTTCTAATCCTCATGGATTGCATGATGAAAATCATTATACATGCGCTTATGATATGGCCCTTATTTCCAAGGAAGCTTTTTCAAATGATGAGTTTAGGAAAGTAGTTGGAACTAAAACCTATACCATTCCTTTTACAAATAAGCACAAAGATGAAGAGACTTATTTGAGAAACCATCATGAGATGCTTTACCCGCTAAAAACCAATAAATATGTTTACCCTTATTGTATAGGTGGAAAGACAGGATATACATCTGATGCAAACGCAACGCTCGTGACTTACGCAGAAAAAGACGGAATGACACTTATTTGCGTAGTTATGGATGCACCGCAATCAAGTGATAACTATGTAGGAACTACCGCGCTATTAGATTTTTGCTTTGACAATTTCCAGCTTTTAAACGTCTCTGAAAATGAAGAGGATTTTGCAGAGATTAGTAATACCGGTGAGTTAAGTGAGGATTTGGATTTCTTTAGCTTAAGCCCTGCAGGAAGTGTTGTTCTTCCTAAGACGGCAGCCTTTTCTGATTTAAAGAGAGAAGTAAGCTATGAAAATCTTGAGGGTGAAAATGTCGTAGCTAGATTAAATTATAGCTATGAAAATAGACATGTTGGATCTACAGATATAGTAATGGCTACACCGGACACAGAAGAGTTCCAGTTCACCACTTTAGAAGAGCTTGCACAGACGCAGGACAAGATTGTTGCGGTTGACATAAAAAAGGTTTTGATGATTGTTGGTATTGTGATTGTAGGCGCAGCATTAACTGTTTTGGCGGCATTAACTTTACCTAAGATTTACTATAAGTGGGAGAGAAAAAAGAGCCAGAATAAGAAAGGTCCTAAATATCATAAGATAGAAAACAGCCTGGAAAAGCGTCGAGGAAAAAGCATGAGAAAGGCTGAAAAGAAGAACAGAATTAAAATGCCAAAAGGTTATAAATAAAGACAAAAATAATTTTATACCTCGAAATAAAGGACATTATAAAAGATAAAGGACAGACTTTCTCGGGAAAGCTGTCCTTTTTGTTTTAATAAGACTTGATATGTTTGAAAGATCATTGTCTGACAATTTATGCCAAAAGTATTATAAAATATTACATTTTCTAAGAGATCATATTTTCTATAATATTCTGTACAGAAGTAAGATCTGAACCTAAAAACATGATTCCATTTCCAGTTTCAACTACAGCGAAATACTTTCCTTTGAAGGTACTGCTTTTTGAAATTAAAGAAACAAGATAGTTTTTTACAGAGTCGGCAACTTCTATATGAAGTGCTTTTAAATTTTCGATTTGAGTGACCCCTGAAAAGTTTCTTTGGATAAGTTTTGCGATTTCCTTATCTTCTTCCATCTGTTCAGAAGTTTTATCCGGAACATAAAAACCATTTTCATCCTTTGGCATATTCATGGATTTTACAGCACGTTGTACCTGCTTGGTAAGAGCATCTGATGCAGGGTAAAGTGATTCAAAGTAATCCATAAAGTCTGTGGCTTTTTTGAAATGGGTGTTTGAGCCATTTTTTAGAATTTCTGTAATGAGGATTCTTCTAATGTTTTCTTCGCAAACCTTACGGGAAGGATTGCTTCTTGTTCCTTCGCCAGGAGTGATAATTGTATCCATAATGTCTCCTAATTTGTAATATATCAATATTAAAGACATTATACTTTGTCTTTTTTCGAAATACAAGTGGAAAAAAGACAGATATCCTCTTCTTGTAAAAACACTTATAAAAAGGTACAATAGTATAAATTTACCTAAACCATCATTAGCAAGTGGAACAAAGAGGCGAAAATGGAAAACAACTTAAGCAGAGAAGAAAAGCGCATATTGATAGAAGAAAAAATCAGGTTTTTTCTTGATGACCATGATGGTATAGCAAAAACCGCGGATTTAGAAAAACTTGGCATAGATTACAGAAGAATACTTGCACTTACTTCTCAGGGAATACTTACCAGAATAAAAAGTGGCTACTATACTCTTTCATCTGAAAATTACAGTCAGGATCAGCTCGTGTGGAGAATGTTCCCAGACGGCATTCTCACCATGGAGAGTGCACTCTTTGCCTATGGATATATAGAAAAAAAGCCTTATAACTGGACCATTGCTATTAGTAAAAATACAAGTAAGTCAAGATTCAACGTTGATTATCCTATTTTGGAACCATATTATACTGAGCCTGAAGTTTTAAATCTTGGCGTTACATCTACTAAAATTGGCGATGGTCAGATGAAGATATATACAAGGGACAGACTAATCTGTGATGTTTTAAAATATCAGGAAAAGCTTGATAGGGAGACAGTGAAGTCTGCGCTTCGTGGCTATATTGATGATCCTAAAAAGGACGTGGCAGCTCTCATGGAGTTTGCAAAGGAAAGAAAAGTTGTAACTAAGGTTCAGTACATGATAGAGGTTTGGCTGTAGTGAAGCTGAATATAGAAGCTATTACAAAAAAGGCAGAACTTTTAAACGTGCCTTTTCATAATATGATTGCAGCGGCAGTTGTTGAGCAGACAATTGAAAGGCTCTTTAGCGGGGCATTTAGCAGAACTGTCTGTCTGCGAAATGCCGGTGGTTTTAACATCGAAGCCTATAGAAAAGAGGCTCCGCTAAAAATAGACCTGCAATATTTGGTGAGAAACAGTGTAAGTAGTGGTATTGTTGCTGGAAAGCCTATTGATGAAGACGTTCTGGAGGAGCTTTCATCTAGCCTTTTCCCAAGAAAAGACAGTGATTTTCTGAAATGGAAAGTCAAATTTATTGGAAAGAGTATATACGCTCTTGGCAACATGGAAAATTATGAGATTCCTTTAGAGGTTAATTTTTTTGAGTCAAATGAAGAAGACTTTTTGCCTGTAAATGAAGAGCTTCAAATGACGATGGAGTCAGAAAAAAGCATAAAAGTTCTTACATATCCCGTAGAAAAAAGGCTGGCGGATATATATACATTGATTTTTGAGAAGCTGGAGCTTCTAGGAGAATTAAGCCCATACCTCGATGTGGTTGACATAACTAGAAACAATTTTATTTCGGGAAGAAAGTTTGCAGAGTTTTTAGCAGAAAGTTGTAAGAAAAACAATGTGGCTCTTGATTATAAACGATTTGAAATTCTAAAAAGTTATGTAAACAATAAATACATGGCAAAAAAATGGAAGAGTCTTCTTAGAGTAAAAAAACTTCAAGGTCCATCGTGGGCAGAGGCTCTATATAGAACCTGTTTTTTCATAAAACCTGTATGGCAGGTTTTGTCAAATGATGAAGTTTTCTTTGATGATTGGATGCCAGAGTTAGGAAAGTTCATGTGATGAGACTTTGTGATGAGCTTCAAAAATATGGGGACAGTGATTTTTACCCCTTTCATATGCCAGGTCACAAAAGAAATCCTGAATTTTTAAAGGAATTATATAATTCTACAGGCAATTTGGTTGACATAACTGAAATAGATGGTTTTGATAATCTTCACAACGCACAGGGCCTTATAGAAGAAGAGCAAAAACGCGCAGCAGAAATCTTTGGATCTGAAAAAAGCTTTCTTTTAGTTAATGGAAGTTCCTGCGGGCTTATTGCATCCATAGCAGCACTTGTGCCATTTGGTGGAAAAGCGATTGTGGCAAAAAACTGTCATAAATCTGTATTTAACGGACTTACACTTCGAGAGGCAGATACAGTTTACATAACACCAGAAGAGCGAAATTACCCAGATTTTAATATAAAGCTTACTGGAGCGGTGTCAGCAATTGATATTGCAGCAGCCCTTGAAGATCATAGAGATGCAAAGGTTGTAATTGTCACTTCTCCAACTTATGAGGGAATTTCAAGTGACTTAAAGAGCATCGCAGAAGTGTGCCATAAAGCAAATGTTCCACTGATAGTTGATGCAGCACATGGAGCACATTTTAAATTCCATGAGGCCTTTCCTCAAAATGCTGTGGAAAGTGGAGCGGATGTAGTTGTACATAGTTTACATAAAACCCTGCCATCGCTTACGAGCACCGGATTACTTCATGTAAACGGAGAGTTGGTTGACATAACACAAATACAGTATTATTTACAGGTATTTCAGACGTCTTCTCCATCTTATATTTTGATGAGCAGCATAAGTAGCTGTCTAAAATATTTGGAAAGCGATAAGTCAAAGGAAGATTTCGATGTTTATGTAAACCGACTGAAGGATATCTATAGAGATTCAAAATACATCCTTCCATCAGACAACCGCGATATTTCAAAACTTATACTTATCCCGCCCAAGGGAGCAAGTGGCGTAGGTTTATCCGATTTTCTAAGAAAAGAACACCATATTGAGCTTGAGATGGCTCAGCCAGGTTATGCTCTTGCAATGACGTCAGTATGTGATACAAAGGAAGGCTTCGGTAGACTTTTATCAGCTTTAACGAAGGTGCAGGATAATCTAACACCGGACACTGAAAATGCCGGAAACAATCAATTTTTTGATAGAAAATGGATAGGAATGAAAAGCCCCGTTGCTTTGGTTCCGTACCCACCGGGTATTCCGCTTGTCCAAAAGGATGAAGTTATACAGGAAGATCACGCTTTTCAAATAGAAAAACTGATTTCTGAAGGCATTCAGATTGAAGGATTAAACGCGCTAACTAATTGTTAATCTAAAGTAAAACCTATATACTAAAATTATGAGTAAATTATTTTGTTTGATGGGAAAAAGCAGCTCCGGAAAAGATACGATTTACCGCATGTTGCTTGAGTCTTCAGAATTAAAACTAAATTCCATAGTTCCTTATACAACGCGCCCAATCAGATTTGGTGAAAAAGAGGGGAAAGAGTATCATTTTGTGGATGATAATGACTTAAAAACTCTTGAAGACGAAGGAAAAGTGGTGGAAAAAAGAGTTTACCACACCTGCCATGGCGACTGGACCTATTTTACTGTTGATGATGGGCAGATTGATTTTTCACAAAACGATTATATCGTGATTGGTACGGTTGAAAGTTTTTCAAAGATTCAAAGTTACTTTGGAAAAGAAAAAGTAGTTCCTATATATATAGAAGTTGATGATGGAATTAGGCTTCAGCGTGCTCTAACTCGTGAGATGTCGCAAAAAGAGCCAAAGTACGCGGAGATGTGCCGCAGGTTTTTAGCAGATGCTGAGGATTTTTCAGAAGAAAAGCTAAAAGAAGCAGGAATAATAAAGCGCTTTAAAAACGAAGCATTAGAAGACACCATAGAAAATATATCGTCATTCATTAAAAATCAGGAGATCTGATGGATTTAAGAATAAATGAAACACAGGGAGTTTTGCCAACAGGACAAACTCAAAATACAGCTCAGGCAGATGACACTTTTAAATTTACCCTTGCTTCAGCTATTGAAGACGAGGAACTTTCAGCTGTTCTGAAAGATTACATGGATGATATCCAGGCTCTTGGAGAGCACATCGCAAAGCATATGGATATTCGTGACATGAAAAGATACCGTGAAAAAGTTAAGGGCTTCATGAATGAAATCGTAAACCGATCTCATAAGTTTTCGAGGGAAAATTTCCTCGACAGAAGAGGTCGACACAGAGTTTACGGTATGATTAAGCTTGTTGATGAAAAGCTTGATGAACTTGCTGGTGAACTATTAAAAGATGAAAAAGATCATATAGGCATCCTTAATATGATTGGAGAAATCGAGGGAATGCTTATAGATATTATGACCTGATGAGATTTTCGCAAATACTTGGACAGGAAAAAATAAAAAATCATTTTCGTCAGGCAATAAAGGCTGGCACTTCTTCGCATGCCTATATTATTGAAGGGGAGAAATCTTCTGGGAAAATGATGTTGTCGGTGGCTTTTGCACAGTCCCTTTTGTGTGAAAATTTTGATGAAGAACCGTGTGGAATATGTCCTGCCTGTTTAAAAGTAGAAAGTAAAAGTCACCCTGATGTAATTTATGTAAACCATGCAAAGCCTAATCTTATTTCCGTTGAAGAAATCAGAACCCAGGTGGATCAGGACATTCTTATCAAGCCTTATGAGGCAGCCCACAAGGTTTACATAATTGATGAATCCGACAAAATGAATGAGCAGGCTCAGAATGCCATATTAAAAACCATTGAGGAGCCTCCTTCATATGGAGTAATCATTCTTCTTACCGATAATGCAAATAAGCTTTTGCCAACCATTAGATCAAGATGCCTAAAGCTTTCGATGACACCCGTTGAAAAAAATGTGCTCAAAAAGTACCTTATGGATGCTTATGAGGTTGTGGATTATCAGGCAGAGTCTTTTGCCTCATATTCACAAGGGGTTGTTGGTGCAGCTGTAAATATGATATCGGCAAATGAAGAAAACGAGAGGCGTGAAAGCATAATACGTATGCTTGTCCAGATAAAAAATGCTGATGCAGCTCAGATTTTCCAGTTTGAAAAAGACTTAGAATCAGAAAAAGATCACTTACCGGAGATTTTTAACCTTATGACAATTTGGTACCGGGATGTGTTATTATATAAATCTACTGGTCAAAGCCATAAACTTATTTTTATGGATGAGGCCAAAGCTATTAAAGAAATCGCAGAGAAAACCAGTTACCACGGCATATCAGAATCATTAAAGGCAATTGAAAAGGCCAGATATAATATGCGAACCAATGTAAATATAACGGTAAATCTGGATCTACTGCTTCGACTTTTAAAGGAGAATAAATGAAAAAAGTAATAGGTGTCCGCTTTAAAAATGCGGGTAAATCATATTCGTTTGATCCAGGTGATTTAGAAATCACTGGAGGAATGAAGGTAATAGTTGAAACTTCCAGAGGTATTGAACTTGGAAGCGTTCTCTATGGAATAAGAGAGGTTGATGAAGCATCTCTTGTTGCACCTTTAAAAAAGGTTATTAGAATTGCAACAGAAGAAGACCTCGAAAGAGCGGAAAGAAACGCTGAAAAAGAAAAAACTGCATATCATACCTGTAAAGAAAAGATTGCAGAGCACGGTCTTGAGATGAAGCTGGTAAAGGCTGAATATACCTTTGATAATAGTAAGCTTTTATTCTATTTTACAGCTGATGGCCGTGTTGACTTTAGAGAGCTTGTAAAAGACCTTGCTGCAGAGTTTCATATTCGTATAGAGCTTCGACAGATTGGTGTTCGTGATGAGACCAAGATTTTGGGAGGTTTAGGCGTTTGTGGCAGAGAGCTTTGCTGCTCAACCTTCCTTTCAGAATTTGCTCCAGTTTCCATTAAAATGGCAAAAGAGCAGAATCTTTCTTTAAACCCAACCAAGATTTCTGGTGTTTGCGGCAGACTTATGTGCTGTCTTAATAATGAGGAAGAGACTTACGAATATCTGAATAAAACCATGCCACGTGTTGGCGAGGAAGTAGTGACAACAACAGGCGAAACAGGTATTGTCACCAGTGTAAATATTCTTCGTCAGAAGATGAAAGTGGTTGTTGAAACTGATGATATGCGTGAGATTCGTGAGTATCTTGCAGATGAAATAGTTTCTCATCAGCGCAAAAAGAAAAACCCAAATAATCAGGGAAATCAAAATAAAGATGATTCAAACCAGTCAAAGGCAGAAGCTGAAGAGACTGTAGAAAATAACGAAAATAAACATAAAGAGAATCATCACAAGAAAAATAAAAAGAAAAACAAAAATCATTACAAAGACGTGCCAACCGGAGATGAGAATGGTGAAAACGCCTAAGCTTTTACCAGGTGAAAGATTTGATGATTTAAACTGCAAAGGCTATCACGTGATTCAGAATCCGGATAGCTTTTGTTTTGGTATAGATGCAGTGCTTTTGGCAAACTTTGCGAACGTAAAGCCAGGTAAAAGAGTTCTGGATTTATGTACTGGAAGTGCGGTCATACCTATTCTTATGGCGGCAAAAACCAAAGCAGGCAGAATAGATGCTTTGGAGCTAAATGAAGAAGTAGCTGAGCGGGCAAAAAGAAGTATAGAAGCTAATGAGCTTGAAAATCTTGTTTACATAACACAAGGTGATGTCTGCAATGCAAAGAAAATATATGGCAATCAAAGTATGGATGTAATCACAGTTAATCCGCCTTATATGACAACGGATTCGGGTTTACATAATCCAAATGACGCCAAAAATATGGCGCGCCATGAAGTGTACTGTACATTGGAAGATGTTATAAGCCAGTCATCAGCGCTTTTAAAAGAAAAAGGCACTTTTTTCATGGTTCATAGACCATCAAGGCTGCCAGAAATATTTCATCACATGGTGAAATACAAAATTCAGCCAAAAAGAATGAGGCTTGTTCAGCCATATATTGATAAAGAACCCAATATGGTTTTAATAGAAGGAATTAAAGGCGGCGGAGCTCAGCTCAATATAGATACTCCGCTTGTAATTTATAACAAAGATGGCAGTTATACAGATGACGTGCCAAAGGATGAGTAATGTCAGGAACACTTTATCTTGTTGCAACACCTATAGGAAACCTTGAGGACATGACTTTTAGGGCAGTCCGTATTTTGAACGAGGTTGATTTGATAGCGGCTGAGGACACAAGGACCTCGGCACCGCTTCTAGCGCATTATGAGATAAAGACACCTATGACAAGTTATCATGAGTTCAATAAGCTTGATAAAGGTGAAACTCTTATCGACAAGCTAAAATCCGGTCAAAATATTGCAATTATCACAGATGCAGGTACTCCGGGAATTTCAGATCCAGGAGAGGAATTAGTCGCAAGATGTTTTGAAGAAGATATTGAAGTATTTGCAGTTCCGGGAGCGGTTGCAGCAGTTACCGCTGTGACAACAAGTGGCCAGCACTGCAGGCGATTCGCTTTTGAAGCATTTTTGCCTAAACAGAAAAAAGATAGAAAGCGTATTTTGGATGAGCTAAAAGAAGAAACTCGTACAATTATAATTTATGAGGCACCGCACCATCTTCTTGAGACGCTAAAAGAAATAAAAGAAGCTCTTGGCGATGACAGAGAAATCACCTGTTGCCGTGAGCTTACAAAGAAATTTGAAGAAAAGCTCAAGATGACCTTAAAAGAAGCGGTATCTTATTATGAAGAAAATGAACCACGAGGAGAATTTGTTCTTTGTATCGCTGGGAAAAGCAGGCAGCAGGTAGAAGAAGAGCAAAAAGCCAAGTGGGAAGAAATAAGCCTTGAGGAACATGTTCAAAGTTATGTTAACCAAGGGATGGATAAAAAAGAGGCCATGAAGGCAGTTGCTAAAGATCGCGGCCTTAGTAAAAGAGACGTTTATAACGCATTATTATGAAAACAGGACTTATCTGCAATCTTGCCAACGGGGAAGTTGGTGGACAGACTACAAAAACAAAAGAAATAATTTCTTATCTTAGTGAGCACCTTGAATTAGAGGTGTATGATTTGTGGCCTGCAAAATCAAAGAAGAAAATGATAAAAATTCTTCTTGATTCCATCAAGATGTACAATCAGACGGACAACATAGTTGTTATTCTTAATACCAGAGGAACCCAGTTGGTTTTAACGGCATTAAAATTTGCCCACTTTTTTAAGAAAAAACAGATTATTGAAATAGCAGTAGGTGGCACAAGGCAGGAAAAAGTTAAGTCCAGCAGCTTTTTCAGAAGTCTTGAAAAGCCAGTTGGCAAAATTCTTGTGGAGACATCACACATGGCAGATGAGTATCACAAGATGGGGCTTTCCCAGGCAGAGGTTTTAGCTAACTGCAGAAAGATGCCAAAAGAAGCGATAGAGCTTTTACCATATCAAAAGCCGCTTCGCATGTGCACTTATTCAAGAGTCGTTGAAGACAAAGGCGTTGATACAGCGGTTGAGATTACCAAGACTTTAAAAAAAGCCGGTGTAGATTGCTCGCTTGATATCTATGGACCAATTGATCCTTCATATGAAAAAGGTTTTTCTTTATTGCTAGATGAAGAAACAAAGGATTATATCAAATATATGGGGGTGGTTGAGTCAGATAAATCTGTGGAAACACTTAAAAACTATCACATGCTTTTGTTCCCAACCAGACACGCATCAGAGGGATTCCCAGGAACATTTATTGATGCAATGGAAGCAGGGCTCGTGATTATTTCTTCATATAATAATAACTTTACGGATATTGTTAAAAATGAAGAAAATGGATACCTAATAAATACGACTGATATAAACGAATACGTTAAAATCATTTCCTCGCTATATGAAAATGAAGAAAAGCTAAATGAGCTTAGAAAAACATCTCTTTTATATAGTAGAAACTATTCAAGTGAAACAGTTTTGAAAAAACTGGTAGAATATTTGCAATAATAGGAAAAAAGTCCTTGCAATATAGGCTTTCACGTGTTAATCTTATTACTCGTGATATAAAAACATATCCTTGCTCTTCCATAAGGGAGGGCCAATAGACCAAAAGGAGGTAAATTCGCATGAACAAGTATGAATTAGCGCTCGTAGTGAATGCTAAGATCGAAGATGATGCGAGAGCCGCTGTTGTAGATCGTGCAAAGGAGTACATCGCACGTTACAACGGTAACGTAACTGAAGTTGAGGAGTGGGGCAAGAAGCGTCTTGCTTACGAAATCCAGCATATGAAAGAGGGTTTCTATTACTTCATTCAGTTCGAGGCTGACGTAGAAGCACCACATCAGATCGAGCAGGAAGTCCGCATCATGGACAACGTACTTCGTTTCTTAGTCGTTCGCAAAGACGCTTAAGAAAGGATTAGATAATGAATAATGTAGTTTTGATGGGTCGTTTGACCAGAGATCCAGAAGTTAGATATACTCAGAGCAATGTAGCATACGCAAGATTTACTGTAGCAGTTGATCGTCGCGGATCTAGAAATAATGACGGTGGCCAGGAGCAGACAGCAGATTTCATCAGCTGTGTAGCTTGGAGAAATACCGCTGAGTTTATTGAGAAATACATCCACAAGGGAACCAAGATTTGCCTTAATGGTAGAATCCAGACTGGTTCTTATACCAACAAGGATGGTCAGAAGGTTTATACCACTGATGTTGTAGTTGATAATGTGGAGTTTGCTGAAAGCAAAAACGCTTCTGATGCAGGATCTTTCGATGGAGGTAATTCGATGCCTTCTGCACCCATCGATGGCGGCTTCATGAATATTCCAGATGGAGTAGAAGAGGAACTGCCTTTTAACTAATAGGAGGTTAAATCATGGCTTTCAATAAAGAGGGTGGCGCTCCAGCAAAGAGACGTCCAATGCACAGAAGAAAGAAAGTTTGTGTATTCTGTGGTAAAGACAATGTAATCGATTACAAGGATGCAGCTAAGCTTAAGAAGTATGTTTCTGAGCGCGGCAAGATTCTTCCACGTCGTATTACTGGTACTTGCGCAAAGCATCAGAGAGAGCTTACCAGCGCAATCAAGAGAGCTCGTCACGTAGCAATAATGCCTTACGTACAGGACTAATAATTAGCTGAAAAGCAATTACAAGAGTTATCCAAGGTTTTGGGTAACTCTTTTTTTATCTTCTTTTTTGGGGGCTCAGCCAGGCGTCTTGCATAGTTTTATGTGCCGCTTAGGCTAGATACAGTAAAACTCATAAAGCAAGATTATTTGGCAAACGGGCTTAATCGCCATCCATGGCTTTATTCGCCCTCTGGCGCCATCGTGGCGCCAGTTGCCATAATCATGCTTTATTCATTAACTGTATCTACGCTACGCTTAAATAAAACTATGCAAGACGCCTGGTTGAGCCCCAATCTGATGGAAAATGGTGTACAAATTGGTGTAGAAAAGACAAATGGTGTAAAACTTATCTCACCGGGGACGGTTCTTTTGTCTTAAAGTAAGAGAGTTAACCAGTTTGGGTGATAAAATTAATTGCAACTTTTTGAAACAATGATAGCTCTATATAAGTGTGGAGACATAAGAAGGAGGTGAGTACACTAGAAGAGTTTGAAAACCACACAGACGGTGGTACAATTACAGCGTCTATTGAATGAGGACAAATAAATGAATATTACATAACAGATTTTAGGAGAATAATAGTATGAAAAAAAATTTACTAACAGCATTTATAGTTGCATCAATAGTTGCAGCTGTTTTAACTGGATGTGGACAGGCAGAAGAAAGCAAAGCAGTAGCCACAGAAGAAAATCAAGTTGCTGAAGTTGTATCGGATACCAATGATAATGAGGAACAGACTGAAGAAGTCGTTGCTGATGCTGAAGTTACTGAAGATGAAGAAAAAGAAGAGAAATACTATTTAGTTAAAGAATACCAGCAGAGGGTGAATGATAATGGAGAAATGGTTCCGTCTCTTGAATTAACGTATGAATATGATGAAAATGGTAATATTGTAAAGGCGACTAATTCTGATGGAAATGCCGAGTTTCGTGATTATAAATATGACGAAAAGGGCAATATGCTAGGTAGAGTATATGGCGATTCTGGAATTTATGATTTGTATGAATATGACGAGAATAACAATATGACACTTTGGGTTATGGGTGACGCCGAAGGTGAAATTTTAAGGTACAGATATGAGAATACCTATGATGAGGGTAAGCTGATTTCAAGACGTAAGATAATGGTAAGAGAAGATGGATATGATGATTTTGCTACTATAGAATTATTTTCATATGATGAAAATGGTAGAATGTTGGAAAAAGGCGAATATGCTGACGATTATGATCCTAAAGACCCTGATTTTTCACATATGTGTACAGATACATATGAATATGACAGTAATGGAAATTGTATAAAGGAGACTTGTGACGATATATACTTTGGTTATGTTTACGAGTATGAGTATGAATTAAGATAAATCAGATAGTTTGAATTATCCAGCAATTAATTAGAAAAGAGCAGGTAACCAGTTATGGTTTCTGCTCTTTTTTAATGCTATTAATAAGTGAAGTGACTGACTGTATTTGTTCTGGAGTTAGACCATCTAAACTGATATAAGCTGAGGTGTCTATGGCGGACTTGCCTAATATATAATCTGTGGAACAGTGATAGAAATCAACTAATCCCTTAATCATTGTGTTGTCCTCCAACACTAATTGTAAGTTTTATTTCAGCACAATGGGGATTTAAGAAAAACACTATAAGTGTTTGTGTATAACACTAAAAATGTTAAAATTTTTTTTCAAAAAGTGCAACTTTTTTGAAACTTGTTCACTCTATATAAATGTAAGCAAGAAAAGACGCGGTTTTCCGCAGGAAAGGTGGACAAAATGAAAATGAGAGCAATAGTTTTAGGAATGATTTTATTAATGACAAGCAGTTTTTTTGTAGGATGTGGAATAAATTTTGATCAAACTTGCAAAATGTCAGATTGTGAAGAAACTAACATCTATGAAGATGGATATTGCAAATATCATTATTATCAGAATGTTGGTGACACAATCGTTAAGGATTTCTTTAATAACTAGGTTTACAGGAGGATAAAATCATGGGAGTTGCATTAATACTTATATTAGTTTCGGTTGCTGTATTGGTTGTTTCAAAGAATAATGAAAAAAAGAAAAATATTCAAAAGATGGAAAAGGAAGAGAGTATTGCAAAAAGAAATGAGTCTATTGAAACTAAAACTTCAGAAAGTTTAGTAATTGTTTCGGAGTCAGCTAGCGTAGTTATTGAAGAAAAAGAAGTTATTTTCGATGGATGCTTTTATGGCAATAACGAAGTCAATAATAGACGTGTGAATCTAGCAGATATTGAAAGAGTAAATACTGATTCTTCTTATCGCAGAAAATTTGTTAAACGTACTCTGATTTTCCTTGCAATTCTTTTAGTAGAGTTTTGCTGCATAATGGGATTTAAGAGCAATTATCATAAAGCTGCAGGAGGAGCAAATTCAGCTTGGAGTAGTTATAACAACTATAAAAATAATTCATCGGATAATTATGAAACTTCAATGGGTTATTACAATGATTATAACGTTAATCCTTATTCTTCTTCATCGATTTCTGCTAGAAAAAGTTACAATGACAATGTTGATAGAATGTATCAGAAGAGCGTTGATGCGAATAGAAGAAAATCTGATGCAGAAACCTATTTAGCTTTTTCCGTATTTATTACAGTAATTTCATTCTTGGTGTTTGTGCCTATTACAATCTCTGGACTTAAGGGTGCACAGTATGTTCTTCTTAGCTTTTTTGTGAATGATATTACAGGCCAGCAAAAGTTTTCTCTTGAGATTGAAGACGAAAATGTAATTGAAAAAGTAAGAACTAAGATTGGTTCAAAAAATAATCAGGAGCAGCCTAAAAAGCCTGAAGCAAATACCACAACTTCTTCAACGGACTTAATAAAGTTGGCAGAATTGATGGAAAAGGGGCTGATTAGTCGTGAGGAATTTGAACAGATGAAAAGTCGCATTCTTTCATAATCGCAGAGGAAGGTGGTGCACAGAATGAAAATATGGGGAGTTGTCGAAAAGGAAGCGACTGTGGTCCAAGGGAAAGTGCAATATCAAGTTAAATCTGGCGAGAAATGTTATGACATAATTTCAAAGGATCGACAAGCCGTTAAAGATTTGATTTTCTTAAGAGAGGGTCAAAATATAGAGGTAGATGTAATTCAGAAAAATCAGGATTACCTTTCTAGAGGATCGATAATTGAGCTTTAAATGATATAATGATATGTCATTGAAACGAGGGGAAGACAGATGAAAACTAACGAAAAAATAATACAGTATGTTAAAGAAATCAAAGCAGGAAAAGAAAAGTCTTTTACTGGTTTATATGAAGAAAGCTATAAGTATTTGTACACATGTATAATCCATGTTGTGAAAGATGAAGAGCTAGCACAGGATCTTTTACAAGATACTTATGTTGAGATTTTTAAGCATATTGATCAACTCAAAGAGGACGAGGGATTCTTAAGTTGGGCTGCAACTATAGCAAATAGAAAATGCTTTGCTTACATTAAAAAGAAGAAAGCGATTCTTGTTGAAGATCAGACTGATAATGAAGGGAATTCTACTGATTATTTTGAAAATATTGCGGACGATGAGGCTTTTATCCCGGAAAATATTTTTGATAATCAGGAAAAGGTTAATATAATTCGAGGCATAATAGATGACCTTTCTGATGTTCAAAGAGCGTGTGTTATTGGCTTTTATTATAACGAGCAAAAGCAGGAAGAAATAGCAGATGAACTAGGAATCCCTGTAAATACAGTAAAATCCCATCTTAATAGAGCGAAAGCAAAAATAAAGGAGGCTGTGGGAGATGTAGAGAAGAAGCAGGGAATAAAGCTCTATTCTGTCGCTCCATTTATGGCAATTTTCTTCCTAAAAGAAATAGATGTTTATGCTGCTGAACTTGCCGTTCCAGCTATGGGAGCGTCAGTTTCTAGTGCAGTTGCTGCTAAAGTTGCATCCTCAGCAGGAACCGCAAAGTCTGCTATATTCGGGGGAAAAGTATCGAGTGGAGCCGCAAAAACAGCAGGAACAGCTTTAAAAACTAAGATTGCGATAGGAGCCACGGTAGGAGCTCTTGGAATTGGAGCGGTTGCTGGTCTAAATAGTGCGAAGAAGAATCCTTGCGAAAATACATATATTGATATTGTAGATATAGAGAATCAGATAGAATTTTTTGAACAACCATTATCGGAAGTCACAAGAAATGAAGCAGAACAATATTTGATGGATTTTGCTGATTCGTTTGAATATATGGATGATTTTAGTAGGGATGATGTAAAAGAATGCCGATATTACGATGATCATGGTCTAGAACTTTATTTTACTAATCTTTTGGAACGCCCTGATGCAAATTATATTGACTATACAGCATATCAATATAACGAAGATGGTAGTGGAGGATCAGGGCACTTAGTGTTTTCAGCGAATAGATACCTTCAAGAAAATGGACAAGATCAGTTTGACATTATAAAGCCGGGATTAGCAATTTTATCGTGGAATGAGTTTTTTAGTGGCGATGAAGATCAATCTTTAGAAGAGTCTTTATCTATTCGAAGATACGAAAGTGATGAAGAAGAATTTTTACATAGAATAAGACCACTAAATTGCGCTTTCCTTGGGAAGAAAATGGAAGAATATCTTAATGAGATTGATTCACATTTATATGAGCAGGTTAAAAAAAATGGAGAAGTGAGATTTAAGAATGGAACTTTGTCACATGATGATTATGGATATCTTTTTGTTTTCAACGATATAAATCCTGAGGAAGCAAGGTATTGGAATGTAAGGTTCCAGGTGGATGAAGAGGGTACGATAGATGATGTTTCTTTCATGGGAAAGAATCCCGAAAAATTAATTGATCCTGAAATTTACCGTGTTCGAAGTGGATTTATAAATAGAAAAGAAGAGCAGCTTGATGACAACCAGAACCCTAATCAGATAGATGCGGTAGAAAATGCTGATGATTTTAATTTGATGTCAGGGGAAATTGATATAGATCCACTAGTCGGACGAAGTGAAACTATGGGATGGAAAAAGATAAAAGAGGTTAGTGACGTGATTACGTGTGGAAGTACGTTATATTCTTCATCCGGAAAAGCATTGGAAGTACTTTGCTATGATTCGTCTGGCAAGGAAATAGGGATGATTGAAACTGACAGGTATACGCTTGGCAAGGGTTTTTCCGATGGGACTTGCTACTATTTGGGAACAGAATATGAAAAGTCCAATTTCAGAGTGGTAGTATTTGACGCAACAGACGAAATGGGACCTAATTCAGTGTGGGTTCATTTTTATCCTGTTGAAGAATAAATGAGCAAAAATATTAGAGAGTAAAAACTATGAAACAAAAAATATTAACAATATTAGTGCTCTTTACCAGCATCTTCTTTGGTGGCTGTGGGGAGACGACCCAAGTTCCTCAGGAAACAATAGAGTTGCAAGAGGATACCACAATAGAGAAAGAAAATGAAGAGCCAAAACAAACAGAACAAAAGCCTGACGAATCCTGGAAAGATGCTTACCTTCCGATTGTAAAACAATGGCAAGCGGATCATGGAAATGATGCAAGCATAGGTTATGATTTAATTTATATTGATGATAATGATGTGCCAGAGCTTGTATTGGCGTGTGATGATAATGCGTGGTATGCCTACGATATCTATACCTGTATTGATGGAGAAGCTGTTAAGCTGGTGTATGAAGATGATAATTCAAATGAGGACACATATGTAAGCTCTGGTTGTGAGGGCAAAGGAGATTCATATGTTGAAAAATCTGGAATTGTCATATTTAGTAGCGGAATGATGGGTACAAGATGTGCAAATGGATACAAGCTTGATGGAAATGTTTTAAAATCGGCGTTTACATTTATTGCATTTGATATGTCTTGGGATGAAATGACAGAGAGTCCCTTTGGTTATGAGTTGTATTATAAGGATAATGGAGGCCAAGAACATGAGATAAAGATAAATTTAGATGATGAAAGTGATTATGGATATTATGAACTAAAAAATATACCAGAAATGTCGGAAGTTGAGGCTATGTATAATTGCTCTTTTTCTGGTGAGGTTGGGATAGATGCAGCAATGAGTTTGCAGACTATATGCGAAGTTTTAGGTACAGATTCGTCAAGAGCTGAGCTATCAGATAATGAAAAGTATGCGAGAATACTATTCCAATACATGGAAGATGATACCAGGAGCATACGAGAGGGATGGGATGGTTTTTCCTATCAAAATGAAGGTGGTAAGTTCATACTTAAAGATATAAATGGTGATGGCATTAGTGAAATGTTATTAACTGTTGAGGGGCGTGAATACAATCTTTTTGTTTCTGGTGACTTTTGGGAAGATGCATATGTGGGAAATATCACCGCATATAATGATGATGGAATTCTTGAACGAGAATATGGAGAAACGTTTACCTATTTTTATACATATTATAAGCTTGATGGAAAAGAACTTAAGGTCATAGAATCCTTTTCAAGCAATGAAGATCCTGACATTAACGGTACTATTGAATATAGTTATTGTGATTCGGATGGAAAAGAAAAAATCATAACGATGGAAGAATTTCAAGCAGGAGGAGCTCTTTATGGAGTACATGCTATAGATGGAGAATGGCATGAGATAAATGAGGAAAACATCAATCGAATTCTTTTGCAAAAAAATGATGAGACAGAAGAAGCTAAATATGTTACTACAGCCGCAAATGATGGTGGTGTTAATATGAGATCGGGTCCAGGGACAGAGTATGATATTTTAGTAGAAATGATACAAAACGGAGAAAAGCTTGCGGTTTGCGATAATGCTTACAGCTCTACAGGAAAGATATGGTATAAAGTTATTTACAATGATATAGAGGGATGGGTTGCAGGAACTCAAGTCAAATAATTTTCTCGGAGGGACGGTTCTTTTGTCTTAAGGACCGTCCCATTGATTTTTTTATAAAATGACAGCAGCTTTTGCCAGGTGTTTACATTGAGATTGTGTTAATAATTTAATTTCGTTAGATCGATGAATCTCAGAATGATATCTGCTCCTTCGTGTTGGCAAATATTTAACTACGGCGTCACAATCAAGACAATCTTTGACAAAGACGCTGACAATTGCTCCGTAAAAAAACAAATGCATATCCTGTAAAACTGTTTCTTCTGTTCTGTCACCTAATCTTTCTACGGATAAACCGTTTTTATCCTTGAATACAGCTGAAGATATTTCGCCATTCTTTTTCCAAAACATAGGCATATTTTCGGGAGGATATACAGCTCGATATAATTTTTCGGATAAATCAAATCTATTTTCCATAAAACTCCCCCACAATCCTATTGATAACATCAATGTCAACGGAAGTAGACCATTGTTTTTCATCGCCTTCCGCATCGATACTAAATACGTTTATACCATCTTCTAGTATTTCCATTTCAAGATACTCATCTTGTTCATTATCCCATTCCAGCTGAATGGCATTACAAGCTGTTGGGAATATTTCTGGTTGGTATGTAATCCCAAGAATAATTTTTCGGACGGACTTAATAAGTGCATCAGAAAAATGCTCTGCGCCGTTATTGTTCCAATTATCTGATAGATTTTGAATTTCAGATAATTTTTTGAGATTTGAGATTTTGTCTTTTCCGACAAGAAAAGTTGCATATGAACCGATGCGCCTTTGTGATTGTATAGAATCGTACGTTTTTTGATCTATCATGTAAATCTGTTCTTTTCCAGGTCGGTTTATCTGGACAATCTCTCCGGACGAGACTTTTCCACAAAGTGCTTTGAAATTGTCCCTTACTTCCATACTTTTTGCTATTACCATAATCAAACTCCGTACTTTTTTGTGATATTTTCCGTACGATTATTGTATGATTGTCTTTCAGATATGTCAAGAAAATCTCACCAGACCCAACTCTTTCGCTTTATAGACAAAATATAGAATGAACTATTTAAGGGCGTTGTTACAACGCCCTTTTTTATTGGCTTTAAATAGTCAAAAAAATGGCCCAAAAAATTTTTTCAAAATTTGTAGCCATCTAAAAATCTGGTGCGTATATATAGACAAAGGGAAACAAAAAGGCCCTGAAAACTTACTTGATTATAAAGGAGATTAAAACAATGAAAAAGAATAATAACAAAATGGTAGCACTTAATGATTATGAGCTTGAGCACGTATGTGGCGGAAGCTTTTGGGAGGGAGAAATCGGAGATAAGTACATTGATATTTACCGAGCTGGAGTAACCTACGTTAATACTGCTTTCGCAGCTGATACGTTTTACATTGGAAGCAAGCAAATTTCAAAAGAATATGCTGACAAGCTTGTATTAAGAAGCATGAAACTTTGGAAACAGTCTTATGAGAAGAGCGGAGATTTAATCGGATTCACCAGAGAGTGGAAATCAATTCTTGCAAGCGAAGGAATTGAGTGGGATGGTCGAATGGGAGAATACAAGGTTAGCGTATTTTAATAAATAATAAGAGGTACAGAATTATGAATACAGTAGAACTTAATGAAAAAGAATTAGAAGAAGTTGTTGGAGGCTCATTTTGGCCAAATACTTATACTAGAGAAACATATCACAAATATGGTATTTCAACTTCCTATAACACAATAATGCCAGATATATTCGAATTTAATGGAAGGAGAATCTTTGCTGATACTGCGAATAAGATTGTAGAAATTGGTAGCTCAATTGATTCAAGCATAAATAGTGGATACAGAAGTAAAGACAGAATCGGAGCAGATGAGGCAGCTTTCATCAGAGCTTTCAATCTTCAGCTTAACCGTCAGATGGGTCCTTGCTATAGCTGGGATGGAAAGCCTGGTACTAAATTTGAAACTTCCTTCTCATTTTCATAATCAAAAATAAAAAGAGGTGTTATTATGAGTACTTTAATAGAGATAAATGATGCAGCATTAAATAACGTAACAGGTGGAACAGTCAACAAAAATCCAACGCCTGGTAAGATAAATGATATGGATTCAATGTTTAATGGTAAAAACTATGATCAAATTGCAAGCTTAATAGCTGCATGGCTTTCAAGAAATGATTCCAATACACCGTATTGCAAAAGGACAAGAAACGTTAACAATAATGTAGATATCTATGATATTAGTATTTAAATGAATTAGGGACGGATCTTCCGCCCCTTTTTTAAAACAGGCATTACAAAAGTACTAAAAAATTTAAAAAATTTAGTTATGTAAACTTAAGTATTCTGCACACTCTGTCGATAATAATAATAGTTAAGGAGAGTAGCAGCAAGGAGGCCGCGATTATGATAGGAAGACAGAATAAAAATAACAAGGTTGTTAAATTAATAAGCATAGCAATGTCTGTATTTATGACATTATCTCCAATGGTAGCTTATGCTGAAGAGTCAGAAGATACTACAGCAAAAGTAGAAAAAGAAATTAATAGCATTGAGAACGATGCTGTAAAAGAAGCTGTAGAAGAAATCGTTAGCGTAGACATGAGCGACGTTGATAATGCGCTTGATAGAGTTTCTGAGATTGTAAATGAAGCAATAACAGATGAAGTAGTTGCAAATGAAATTGAAGCTACAGCAGATGCTCTTATAAATATATATGATGAGCAGGCAGCAGCTGCACTTGATGTTCTTAATGAGATTTCAAAAGATTCAGCTACTGCAAAAGAAGAAATGGAAGCTTTAGATGCTGAATATCAGGATGCTTTAAGTAAGGCAGAAGCCGCACAGGCTTTAAAGGATCAGGTGGAAGCAGATAAAACTGCAAAAGCTGACGAGGTTAGCGCACTTGATAAAGAAACAGCTAACAAAAACAGAGAAACTATTTCTGATAGCAAAGAAAACAATAATGCTACAATCGATGAATTAATAGCAAGCCTTGCAGAGTCTGAAAAAGCAAAACTCAAAAAAGATTTTGCAGTAGAAGACACTGTAAATGGTACTGATCTTTATAAATTTTTCATAAATATAGTTGAAGGCGATACAGCATACGGATGCCTTACCTACTACGATTCAGCTAACAAGGTAATCCTTAGAAAAAATTTCAAAATTTCTTCAGAGGGCATCGATTATAACTACGTTCCAAAGGCTGAATGGACCAAGGATGATGCAAATTGCGTAACCGAAACATTCGGAAATGGCGGAAATTATATAGCTGCATATGTTGCTAATAAGGGCTCATATATAGGTAGTGACAATAAATTTAAAGGCAAAGATGTCAGCGGTCTTATGAGAAATAACGTTGAGCTTAATAACAACATCGATGCAAGAAATGCAGCATTAACTGAGTTAGAAGAGATTAAAACTCTTGTTAAAGAAAAAGAAGCAGAATTACAGACTGCAACTGAAAAGGCCGAGGCAGCATTAGAAAAATACAACGACGCCGTTGCAATCTATGAAAAAGTTGCTTCAGCAGAAAAAGACCTCGAAGAGGCAAATGTAGAGAAAACAAAGCTTGAATATGTTAAGGCCGAGGTAGAAGCTTGGAGACAGCAGCAGGCTCTTAACAAGATTAAGGAAACTGCTAACAAAGCAGATTCTTCTAACAAAGAAGCTAATGTAGTAGCTCAGGAGAACATCGAGGAAGTTGTAAATAACATTGCAAGAAATCTTGGCGTTGCTCCAGCAGAAGTAGAAGAGTTGGTTGTTCAGACAATCATTGATGCAGAAGAAAATTTTGCAGGAGCAGCAACCTATGAGGAAGAAGTCGTTGAAATCGAAGAACAGCCACAGGAAGTTTTAACCCTTGAAGATAACGAGGTTCCATTAGCTGGTTTTGGCTATGACATGGATGGCGCTACTCTTTTAAATCTTAATTACTTATATATCGTAGTGTTAGCTTGCTTAGCATGTATGATGTTTGTTGTAGTTAAGAAGCAGCAGAGAAACTAAAAAATAAAAAAATCGGAGGTTTTAAACCTCCGATTTTTTATGACAGAGGGACGCTCCTTAAGACAAAAGAACCGTCCCCAAAGCACTGTACACTTCATCCGCATAGAACTGCTTTATTTCTTTCCGGCTCATATTTTTAACGTCTATAGAAATCTTGTAATCATGAGCTTTTCCATCTATTAATATGCAAAAAAATGCTTCGCCCTGCACACTATCAGCATTGTTTGGGTCAGTATTTCCCGTAGAACCAGTGATACCTACAGCCAGGTCTGCTCCAAATTTCTTTAAAGCAGTCTCAGCCATCGCGCGAGCACATTCTGCCGAGTAAACACCATACTTTTCAATAATTTCACCATCCACCCCAGCAAAAACTTTTGCTTCATTACTGTAAGTGACAAAACTGCCCTTAAAAACGGCAGAAGCGCCTTCGGTATCAGTGAGCATGGAAGCCAAAAGACCTGATGTACAGCTCTCCATAAATGAAATAGTTAGGTGCTTTTCTATTAATAGTCTGGTAACAACTTCATTCATATTCATAGCACTCTGTATTATAGCCTAATTTTCGAACGATATCCAAGGCATTTTGTTGTTTTATGAGTGCCTCGATGATATAATTTTAATTTGGGGAGAGAGACGAAAATTATGTATAGATACGTTTTAAGTTCATTTATAGCATTTGTTTTATTTTCGATGGGTTTAATAGCCGGGATATTAGGAACGGTCAACTATTTCGAAAATAGAAAATCCAGATCCGGCCGTCAGATGTTTTATGTCTGCTGGTCTGTTTTCTTTTGGAATTTTGGCTATGCCTGGATGAGCATGAGCTATGGCGATGATTTTGCTTATATGGCCCGAGCATTAGCGCTTCTTGCGGTTACAGCCTACACCTTTTTCGTTATTAGATACATTGCGACAGTAACAAAATATCCACTAAAAAAATACTTTTGGATCCTTGCTGGTCTTGTAGCTATGTCTTTGATTAGCTGGACTCAGATTGTCCAAAAAGACGCTGTTGATTTTACTGTTACACCATGGGGATACTGGTATATCAGTAAGATGTCATGGGCAAGAATCGTTCAGTTTATAGGCATACTGGGAACTATTATCCTTTACAACGTGATTATTCACTATGGAAAAAAGAATGCAAAAGCAACACGTGATTTATACGTTTTTAAGCTCTTTAGACTTTTTTCGCCAATTCTTCTTACAGCTTGCCTTATGGATACTTTTATTCCTACTGTATTCCATACAGCTGCTGTTCCTGGAAGCTGCATAGGTGCCTTCATTTCCTCTATGCTTCTTTTCAAGGTTTCAAGACAGAATAAAACCTTTGGTCTTTCTGCTGCAAACGTTTCCGAGTATGTTTTCCACGACATTGCCACACCGGTAATAATCACTGATAAAGACGGAGAGATTGTTCTTTACAATGATATGACTTTGTCGTATTTGCTGTGTGGTGAGAATGAATTAAAAAATAAAAAAATAGAATCCATCTTTGAAGTAATTGAGGAAGGTGTATATAAAGTAGCAGATGTAGATTATATCTGCAAACTTGATAAAACCGATGTATATGACCGATTTGATGAAATAAATTACTCAATCTATTTTGTTCAGGATATCACAAAGGAAAGAGAAAACCTTAGGATGATTGAAGAATCTCGAGAGGTTGCTGAAAAAGCCAGTCAGGCAAAGAGTGAGTTCCTGGCAAATATGTCTCATGAGATTCGTACTCCGTTAAACGCTGTACTTGGAATAGATGAGATGATCATTAGAGAAAGCACGGAAGATCCGATTGTTGAGTATGCTGAAAACATAAAGCAGGCTGGAACAATGCTCCTTTCGCTTATCAATGATATTCTTGATTTTTCTAAGATTGCGAGTGAAAAAATGGAGTTGCAGTATGAGGAGTTTGAGACTGCATCTGTAGTAAAAGATTTAATTCTT
This sequence comes from Lachnospiraceae bacterium, assembly GCA_024403255.1. GTDB lineage: Bacteria > Bacillota > Clostridia > Lachnospirales > Lachnospiraceae > JAKSSE01. The sequence goes on along the minus strand of JAKSSE010000003.1, from coordinate 16,096 downwards.
ATTGTTGAAAAAAGAGCTCAGAGTAAAAATCTCAAAATTAATGTAGATATAGACTCTAATATTCCATCAAAAATTTATGGAGACAGCTTTAGAATCCGTCAGATTCTTATAAATATTTTGACCAATTCTATAAAGTATACGCAGGAAGGTGAAATTACAGTTTCTACAAGACTGGTTTCTAAAACTGATACTGAAGCAAAAATTCGCGTAAGCATCAAGGACACAGGAATCGGTATAAAGAAAGAAGACCTGAAGAATCTTTTCAATGCTTTCCAAAGAGTGGATCTTACCAAAAATAGAAATATTGAAGGAACGGGTCTGGGCCTTTCTATTACCAACAATCTTCTTAAACTTATGGGTTCAGAGCTTCAGGTTAAGAGTGAGTATGGAAAAGGTTCTGAATTCTATTATGAAATTACACATAAGATAGTAGATGCTACCCCAATAGGGGAAGTAGATACTAATCTTGCCAAGACTGAAAAGCGTCAGAAACAAAAGACATCATTATTCACAGCTCCTACGGCTTCAATTCTTATTGTTGATGACAATAAGATTAACTTAAAGGTAGCAAGTGGTCTTTTGAAACGTTCTGAGGCACAGGTTACCACTGCGATGAGTGGCCCTGAAAGTATTGAATTAGTTAAAAAGAATAAGTTCGATGTTATTTTAATGGATCACATGATGCCAGAAATGGACGGCGTCGAGGCAGTTACCATAATGAAATCTTTAGAGGAAAATATGTCTAAGGATGCTACTGTGATTGCACTTACTGCAAATGCTGTTGCTGGGGCAAAGGAGATGTTCCTTGCAAATGGATTTGATGATTTTATTTCAAAACCTATTAAGGTTGAAGATTTGGAAAATGCTCTATTAAAGTATCTACCAGAAGAAAAAGTGGTAAAAGAATAGCATGAGTATTGAAAAACACATTGATTTAGAAACCCTCGCCAATGTGGTGGAAACTATTCCATCTAATATTTTCTTCAAAGACACAGACTTAAAGTATGTGTTTTCTTCGCATATCTGGGAGCAGATTGACAGTGGATCTGATGAAGACTTTGATATATATGGAAAGTCTGACAGAGACATAAGAAAAGATACTGAAAACCTTGATAATGTAGAAAAGTCCGACCGTAGAATTATTGAGACAGGTGTAGGAAGCAATTACACCATAAAGTCCATGGTAGACGGGCACGTTCAGTACCTTGATATCACTAAAGAGCCTGTAAAGGATAAAGACGGAAATGTAATAGGTATCGTTGGCTTAATTAACGATGTAACCCGTGTTACAGAAGAATTAAGCGAGATGCTTGAAAACGAGAAAGAGTACCATGAAGCCCTAAAAGCGGGTGCGCTTTTAGCATACAGTGTAAATCTTACTCATGATATTCTTGAAGATGATTTAATTGAGGAGATAGACGGTAATAAGGTCAATCTTCTTGATCTTATTGGAATGAAGTCACCTTGCAGTTTTAGCGAAATGGTAGATAAATATTCCGAAGTGGTTTTAAATGGAGAATCACAGCAGGAATACAGGGATTTTCATAATCCTCAGAGACTTCTTGATCTATTTAATGAGGGTCACAGAGAAATCACACAGGAAATGAAGCTTTCTGTTAATTCGGTTGATGGAAATGTAATCGAAGTGTGGTCTTATGAGACAGTTCTTCTTATGCATGATAGTCATGGAGATATAAAAGCTTTTATTTCTGTTAATGACACCACAGAAGAGCGTCAAAAAGAAGAGCAGATAAGACATCAGCTCGAAGAAAATGTTAAAGAGGCAGAGCGTATTGCCAATATGAAGTCAGACTTTTTGGCAAACATGTCTCACGAAATCAGAACACCAATGAATGCTGTAATTGGTATGGCGGAGATGGCACTTCGCGAGGATCTTCCAGACGCAGCAAGAGACTATATAAATCAGATAAAATCTTCAGGAAATGCACTTTTAGGCATCATTAATGACATTTTGGATTTTTCCAAAATTGATTCGGGAAAAATGGATATTATCCCGGATAATTACGATCCGCTCTCTGTAATACACGATATTTCCGGTGTAATCATGAACCGAATTGGTGAAAAAGAGCTGGAGCTTGTCGGAACTATTAACCCTGATTTACCAATAGGACTGTTTGGTGACGCAATGCGACTTCGCCAGATAATAATAAATCTTGCAAATAACGCTGTTAAATTTACCGAGTCTGGCTATGTCAAAGTGGATGTAGACTTTGAAAAGACAGGTGAAGATGAGATTATGCTTTCTGTATCAGTAATTGATACTGGTATGGGAATAAAAGAAGAAGACTTAAACAAGCTTTTTGTATCGTTCCAGCAGCTTGACAGCAAACGAAACAGAAATATCGAAGGAACAGGTCTTGGTCTTGCTATTTGCGCCAAGCTTGTAGACCTTATGGGTGGAACTATTGGAGTTTCTTCAGAGTATGGAAAAGGAAGTGAGTTTAAATTTTCTATTCCTCAGAAAGTTACTGACTGGACACCTTCAGTTGAAATAGAAGATAAGGACGATAAACTTGTTATTGGATATTGGGAAGGAACAGCAGTAAGAGATCTTTTCTATGGCATTCTTGATGATCTTTCAGTTGAAAACTATTCTTTTAACGATATCGCTAAGGCAAAGCAGGAGCATGCTGAAAGCTTTGAGAAGAAAAAGATTCACTTTATAACCAGCTATAGACTTTACACTGAAAAACTCATTCAGTATGCGGATTCACACCCTGAGATTCAGTTCATCGTGGTGTGTGACCTTACAATATCTGCTGATAATTCAAAACAAAATGTTCTTTTCATCAAAAAGCCACTTTCGACTGTAGGTATCTCTATGGCCTTAAACAATGAGCTTTTCCATGCCATGGAAGCTGAAAGCATAGAATTTGATTTTGTGGCTCCAGATGCAAAGGTGCTTATTGTTGATGACAATGAGGTTAACCTGGTTGTTGCTGAAGGCCTTCTTGAGCCTTTAAAAATGCAGGTAAAAACTGCTCTAAGCGGTAAAAAAGCATTAGAGCTTCTTGAAAATGAAAAATTTGACCTTATTTTCATGGATCACATGATGCCTGAGCTTGATGGTGTTGAAACAACAAGAATTATTAGACGCCTTCATCCAGATATTAGCGAAATGCCAATTATTGCTCTTTCTGCAAATGCAGTTGGCAATGCAAGAGAAATGTTCTTATCTGAAGGGATGAATGATTTTGTTGCAAAGCCTATAGAGCTTAGAACTATAACTAATAAGATTCGTCAGTGGCTTCCAAAAGACAAGATAAAAAGAAGCCTTGGAACCGATCAGGCAGAAAGTACACCTGCAGAGCCAGAAGAAAAGCTTGTAATAGGAGACCTTGATATCGATGCAGCAGTAAGCTTAATCGGTGGTCAAAAGCTGTATCTTACTATTCTTGAAAAATACTTTAGTGCAATAAAATCAAAGGCTGAAATTATCAAAGCCTGCGAGGAATCCGGGGATATAAAAACTTACACCATCGAAGTACATGCGTTAAAGAGTTCTTCAAAGCAGATAGGAGCAATGGAACTTTCTGAGATGGCAAAAGAGCTTGAAGCGTGTGGAAATGCAGGCGATGTAGACACTATTCATGCCAAAACTCCTGCCCTTCTTGAAAGATATTTGGGATACATAGATGTTTTAAGCCCATTGTTTGCTACAGAAGAAGAGGCTACAGAAAAAGAAGGCATTTCAAACGAAAAACTCTCAGAATATTTTGAGAAAATGCTTGTTGCAGCTGAAGAGCTTGATATGGATGCAATGGAAGAAATTTCCGGTGAAATGGATAAGTACGCATATGAGGGTGAAGCAAATACTCTTATGCAGGAATTAAAAGAAGCTGCAGCAAACATAGATGTAGACAGTATTGAAGAAATCATAAATAAGTGGAAAGCGCTTTAGGATATATTTAGATGAAATATGTTGGCAGAACTTTATTAGTGATTTTAACAACAGTAGGAATGCTGGTGTTATTTTTGCTTGGTGTAATTTTCTGCGTTGAGTTTGGTCCATCCGAAAGCGCAAGAAACCTTTTTGTAAATTCGGCTATGGAAAGTTCAGCTGGAAAGTTTTTGGCAACAGGCTTTTTAGGAAAAGAGAAAGTTGCAGAAATCCAGGCACTTAATTCTCTTGGAGCAGTTACCGAGGTAACAGACTCATCTATGATTCAAATTCCTACCGAAGATCATAGTGATGATGTATTTATAGATCCAAAAGAGCTTGCAAGAGATGCTCTTTCAAAAATAAACAAAAAGACTGACTACGTGGACCTTGCTCCTGAAGAGGGAATCGAAATTTATCAGGTTTACGGATCGACATACAGAGCAAAAGTGGCACTTATTCATGACCCTAGCCGTGTAAGCGTAACAAACTGTGGACATCTTGGTTCTGGATATGGAATGACGGTTTCAGATATGGCATCGTCAAATGGAGCCATTCTTGCGGTTAATGGCGGTGGTTTTGAGGATGAGGATGGTCACGGAACTGGAGCGATTCCTATAGGTATAGTCATCCAGGATAACCAGCTGATGTGGGGAGAACGTGGTGGCACGTATGAGATTATAGGTTTTGATAGTAACAATATACTTGTTGTTGGAAATATGACAGCACAGCAGGCCCTTGACAGGGGCATGAAAACCGCTCTTTCTTTTGGCCCAATTCTTCTTGTAAATGGCGAGTCAGCTCTGGTAAATGGACAGGGTTCAGGTCTTAACCCTCGTACAGCAATAGGTCAGGCAAAGGATGGTACCGTTATCCTTACAGTTGTAGATGGCCGCCAGCCAAGCAGTCTTGGTGCAACCTATGCAGATTTAATTGACCTAATGAAAGAGTTTGGTGCAGTAAATGCAGCAAATCTTGATGGCGGTTCAAGTAGTGTAATGTGGTACAACGGCGAATTCATCAATCAGAGCACATCTTTGATTGGTGTCAGAAATATACCTACAGCAATTTTGGTGAAATAATGGCGAAGAAAAAAAAGAAGAAAAAGAAAATATTCTGGCCTTTATATAAGCTTATTGTCTGCATCTTTATGGTGCTTATTGTTGTTGGTCTTGCTTTTGTTTATAACTCTCTTGCCAAATATGAAAAGCGGCAGCAGCTTGAAAAGGAAAAAGTTGACCTTACACAGCCAGTGGTAGAGGAAGTTCCAGAAATCGAAGAGGAACCTTTTGATCCTGAAAAAACAGCTATTGCAATAGTTGCTCCAAATAACTATAAAATAACAGTAAATGGAATGACTATTCCATCGTCCAGTCTTTTTCAGACTGAAACATTAAAGCAGGAAGCTTATTTTGAGGATTATATTCCTGAGGGATACGCATTTCCTAAGATGGGAGCTTTCTATATAGAAGGAATGGAAGAAGGAGCGGAAGTAAAATGCTTTAGCGAAACAGGCGAGGAGGCCTTTGTCGAAAGCAGCACCTATCCATTTTATCAGTTTGGATTTACAGAGCTTCCTATTCCTGCTGACAAAACTCAGTATTTTAATGATCTTGTTACAAAGTACGTAAGACTCTGTCTTAATGAGGGTGAGTTAGATGAAATTCTTGGCTATTTCATCAAAGGAACTGACACCTACAATAATATATGCAAGATTGAAGATGTAAAGGAGTATTCGGGACGCAAATCTGGGTACAGCATAGGAAATGTAACCTTTACACACTTTAATAAATATGCAGAAAACTTATACAGAGTTCAGCTTGATTTTAGTTACACAGTTAAAAATGGAGAGGTAACCAGAGACAACCCTACTACACTTGACTGCTATGTTGTAGTCATTGATGGGCAGTGGAAAGTTCTTCGAATGGATATTTCATCACAGCTATGAGTAAGTTGATACCGATAATAATTCCATCATACGAACCAGATGAGCGCCTAGAGCCACTGTTAAAGTCGCTTTTAGAAAGCGAACTTGGTCCTGTTGTTATGGTTGATGATGGAAGTGGCGATGAGTATAAAAAATACTTTGACGCTGCAAAGTCTCTTGGAATAACAGTTCTTGTTCATGAAAAAAATAAGGGAAAAGGCCGGGCATTAAAAACGGCTTTTGAATATTGCCTTAAAAATTATCCTGATATGATAGGCTGTGTGACCGCCGACTCAGATGGACAACACACTCCTAATGACATAAAAAAATGCATGGATGTCTTATCCGAAAATGAGAACAGCCTGGTTATGGGGTGCAGGAATTTTACCGGGGACGATATTCCATGGAAATCAAGCTTTGGAAATAATGTAACGAAAAAAGTTTGCAAATATCTTTGCGGAGTCAGTGTTTCTGATACTCAGACCGGCCTTAGAGCTATTCCAAAGAAATTTATGGAAGAGCTTTTAGCGGTAAAGGGAGAGAGGTTTGAGTTTGAAACTAACATGCTTCTGGAGTCTAAGGACAGCTACGAAATAATAGAGGTTCCAATAGAGACTATTTATGAGTCAGTGGAGAATCATCAGACTCATTTTCGCCCAATAAAAGATTCTATCAAAATATATAGAATCTTTGGCGTGAAGTTTTTTAAATTTGTCTTTTCTTCGTTATCGTCAAGCGGATTAGACCTATTATTATTCTATCTGTTTTGTAGAATGTTGCAGGATGATTCGAAGATATATGTTGTTTTTGCGACTGTATTAGCCAGAATTATATCTGGAACGTACAATTATTTGATAAATTATAAACTGGTATTTAAAAGTAAAGAAAAGTGGTCAAAAGCTTTTTCAAGATATGTGCTTTTAGCTGTTATCCAGATGTCCTTAAGTGCAGCATGCACAACATTAGTAGTAAATTTGGCGCACTGGCCAAGAATGTTTGGAAAAGTAGTTGTAGATTTGACGCTGTTTTTAATCAGTTTTGTAGTTCAAAGAGAGTTTGTTTTCAAAACCAAAAGGAAAAAGTAGGAGAATAGATGGCATATTTTGTATCAAAGAATTTTTTTGAGACTTTGCTTGTTGTAATCATAGCTGTAGCTTTGATTATGGGCAATCATGCGCTTGATAAAAAAATAGTCAGAACTAAAGGACAAAATCAAAAGACTCTTAAGGTTGTTAAGATTTTTGTTGAAGTAATCAATATCGTCCTTTTGGCGATGCTTTTTATAGTTGCTCTTTCCGTAAATGGAGTAAATGTCAGCGTGGCATTAAGGAGCCTTGGCGTTGCCGGAATTATTGTTGGTTTTGCGCTTAATGATCTTCTAAAAGATATCATTATGGGTTTATCAATAATGATAGAGGGCTATTATAAGGTTGGAGACAGTGTAATTTATAATGGCAGACTTGGAAAAGTAGTTTCTTTTAATGTAAAAACTACAAAGATTTTTATGTACTTCACAGAAGAAACTCTTGCTGTATGCAATAGAAATATTTCAGAGATTTCGAAAGCCAGTGACTGGGTAGATGTAGATGTTCCTATTAGCTATAGCATCGATGCTAAATACGCAAGAGCTTTGTGCAGAATATGTGCAAGCAGAATAGAGAGGCTTCGCTATGTTTATAGCTGTGATTTTTTAAATACTCAGAGCTTAGAAGAAAGCTGGATTACCTATAAACTTCGAATTCATCATCTAGTAGAAAAGCAGCCTTCGGTAAGACGAAATGCTCTTTCAATTATTCAGGATGTTTTTGCCGAGCATAATGTCCCATTCCCATTATCTATAAAGGTATTTTATGGGGAGGATAATTACAAAAATTCTGAAAAAGGTAGGCTTCAACTGGATGCTGTCCAGGCAAACTCATCTATTAAGGGATATGAGCTTGGTCGTGGAGCAGAGAAATCAAAAGTTGTTTCTTTTGACAGTTCAGATGAAACAGTAGAATCAGTAATGAAAGAGGTTGAAAGATATACAAGGGCTGAAAATCTTGACAGAAAAATGATTTTTAGAATCAGGCTTTTGACCGAAGAACTTTTATCTGTGACAAGAGGTCTTGATAATATGAGGGATGGCCTGTTTCATATCGAAAGAAGCGACATTGACTATGAGCTTGTTTTTGAGGGATTTGCAGATGTCTCTAAAGATAGGAAAAAGATTATGCGAAAAACTATGTCGGAAATAGGTCCTACTGGTTTTTCCTCTATAATAAAGAATGCTGTAAACACTATGCTTAAGGGTTCGCATAGTGATGATGAATCAGAGGTGGTTGACGAGGCTCGCTGGTCATACAACGTATATAAAGAAGAGCAGGAAAGCATTGATAATTTGATGGAAAAAGATGTTTTGGAGAGATCTGTAATAACATCTTTTGCTGATGATCTTAAGATTAGCGTTATAAAAAATAAGGTCAAAATGCGACTTCTTGTAAAAAATATTGAGGAAGAAGAATAAACAGTGTTATAATTCCGATTAACTAAATGGAGGAAGGAAATGATAAAGAAATCTTTGATATGCCCTATAGAGGGAAAAGAGTGGGATGTAGAAAGAGCCATCAATGAGGTAGAAAATTTTACAACCTATTTTAAAGAAGACGAGGCCAAGGCAAGAAGATTGAGACTTATCAGTGAAGAAGTCCTGGGCATGATAGGCGGAGTTCTTGATGTAAAGAATGGTCGTTTCTGGATTGAAAATGAAGATGGCGATGTGAAAGTACGTCTTGCAGCAGAAGCAATTCTTGGAACTGTAGCAAAGGATGAGCTTGATCAGGTATCTCCTAACGTTGAATATAAGGGATTTAGCGGTCTTATCAGAAAAGCCGTTGATAATCTTGGCGAGATGTTCAGAGATTCTGGTGCAAGCATCGTAGATGAATCAATGGTAGGTATTAATGGTGGCACTCTTGCAATGTCCAAGGAGGAGATTGACTGGTCACTTGCAAAATACCAGGATAGCATTGACAGAGATATGAAGGCAGGTACCTGGGACGAGCTTGAGATGTCAGTGCTTAAGAAGTTAGCAAAGGACATTAAAATTTCATACAGAAATGATAGAGTAGACATTGTAGTATACACAGAATTATAGGAGAGAGACGATGAAGATTACCAAAAATATTGAAGGAACAAAATTAAATATCGCACTTGCAGGAAGACTTGATACTATGACAGCACCTGAGCTCGAGGCAGCTATTGCAGGTGATCTTGCGAATGTATCTTCGGCAGTACTTGATTTAGCAGAGCTTGAGTACGTATCATCAGCAGGACTTCGAGTTATTCTTTCTATGCATAAAGAGCTTTTAAAGAAGGAAGGTCTTGTAGTAAAGAATTCAAATGAGACCGTATCAGAAGTATTTGAAGTAACCGGATTCTCAGATATTCTTACTATCGAGTAGTTTTGATGTATTCAAAAAAGTATTTATATTTTCAGTTGTTAATAGCAGTCTTTGTGGGTTTTGTCACAAAGGCTGCTTTTAATGAGTTTGCAGATACTGTTGCGGTTAGCGAGTTTGCGGGCAGCGAACGCCACATGATGTATATGGCAAACCTTAACAGGAATTTTTGGCTTGTTACACTGATTGCGGTTCTTGTTTGGGGCGCAATTTCAACAGCCATTTATCTTTTTAAAGATAATATGAAGCAGCATCAGATGTTTGCTGTTTTATACCTTTCTATAGGTCTATTATTCTTGGGTCTCGTGCCTGTACCAGGTGTACCAGACGAGCCACACCACTTTCTTCGTGCCTTTGAAATAAGCCGCGGAGGTCTAATTTCCGATATGGATGAGTTCGGAGAGGTTGGCGGATTTTTGCCAGAGAACCTCGATGCAAATATGCCGGACTCGAGTATTACTTACCGTGATTTGAGAGAAAATTTTGGTGAAAAAATCTCGGATAACGAGATTCACCTTGAATATGAAAATACAGCGCTTTATTCACCGCTTAGCTATCTTCCACAGGCACTGGGCGTACTTTTGGGTAGAGTTATCACAAAAAATGTCCTTTTAACAGCATATTTTGGAAGATTTTTTGCATTTTTAACTATAGGATTTGTTTTATATCTTTCTATTAAAAATATTCCTGTTGGGAAAAATGTGCTTATGGCGGTATCTCTTTTGCCGATTACTGTTCAGGAATGTATGTCGCTTGCAGCAGATGGCATGGCGTACGCAATGGCAACAGCGCTTTTTTCCTATGTGATGTACCTTCGATATGGAAAAATAGAAAAGATAGGCAAAAAGCAGTTCATACTTTTAAGCATTCTATGCATTATGGTTGCATCTTGTAAGGTTGTTTACCTTCCTGTGTGCCTTTGCGTTTTCCTTTTGCCTTTAAACAGGATAGGTGATGGTAAAACTAAAAACTATATTATCAGCACTTTCGCACTTTGCGCATTGGCGGGTGTCTTTTCTTTGGGCTGGCTGGCTATTTGCCATGGTTTTCTTCCTTTTGGAGAGGCGGTAAATAGTGGTGAGCAGCTTTCTGGAATGCTTAAACATCCGATAAACTATCTTCTTGTTCTTTACCGTACTTTTGGTAAATATTTCATCATTCAGATGATATATCTTTTTGGTGGATGCATGGGAATGATGGATATAGCCTGTGATTATGTGATTGTTACAGTGTGCGCTGGAATCTTTTTCTACATTGTCAAAAATGAAAGCGTGTCTGTAAAAGACGAAAATTGGAAAAAAATAAGAATAGCACTATTTGTAATAGTAGCTATTCTCATTGTACTGACTTTAACAAGTCTTTATCTTCAGTATACTCCGGTAGGACTTGGATATATAACCGGAATGCAGGGTCGTTACTACATTCCTATGATACTTCTTTTCGTCCTTGCTCTAAAAAAGGATGGCGAGGAAGAAGTGGCATTATCTATCTATCCCTGGATGGGCTTATCGGCTATGTGTATAGCGGCTCTTGTAACTATGGTTGCAAGATACCTATTTTGATTTCTCGTTTGTGGCATTAAAGGTTGCAAGTAACATAGAGAAAGCAAGCTCAGCCATATGTTCCGGAGCATCATGTGATTCCACAGGGCTATTTAACCATTCTTTTATAAGTCCAAAGCAGCCGTTAAGTGCATAAGTGTGAATGTGGTAAGCATCCCTTGATTCAACAGGGAAAAGCTTTGCTATGTGAAACTGCACCGTTTCAGATATGAGTTTAAGAATTTTGTCGCAGAAGCTTGGGTCTCCGTTTGGACCTAAAAGCGCACGGCAAAGCTCTCTGTTATTTTCAAACAGGATAAAAAGGTTCATAAGAAAATGGTGAGCCTTATCCATATTTGTAACGCAGTCCTTGGGAATGGTCTTAAGAACGTTTTTGAAGTCGTTTGCAAGATCCTCCTCTATGCAGTCAAGCATCTGGAAAATATCTGAATAATGTAAGTAGAAAGTCGAGCGGTTTATATCCACTTCTTCTACAAGCTCCTTAACGGTTATCTCTCGAATGCTTTTTCTCTGCATAAGCGTAACAAGACCGTGTTTAAGCTGTGCCTCGGTTTTTCTAACGCGTCTGTCGGTTTTTTTAACTTTACTTATCATAAAATTCTCCCCGTATATTTGTTGATTGATAGTCATTATAAAACATATTGTCGAGTTTTGGAATAGGTGTATATTATTAAAAGTGTACAAAATTAAATAGAGGTACTAAATTACTACACAAAAATTTTTTTGTGTGCTATAATTCTATCAAATGCGTGGTGTCGCAATCCATTTTACCGGGGGGATTAAAATGAAATTAAAATCAAAAATGATTCTTTTGGGATTACTCCCAATCACAGTTCTCACAGTTATTGTATGTTTTTCATCTTATAAGCAGATAAATGCTGCTATGAATGAGCAGATTGAATCTCAGCTTACCTCAGTTGGTATGTTGATGGAGCAGGATATTTCGCTTTACACAGCAGGTGTTTGTTACAATAACTTCCACATGGAAGGCGACTTCCTTAGAAACGGATCTACTCTTATCAATGAGAGCCGTGATATGTGCGATAGAATTAAAGAATCTGCAGATGTAGATATTTCTGTTTATTATGCCGATGCAGTTGCAATGACTACTATAAAGAATGCGGCGGGAGACAGAATAGATGGAGAAATAGCGCCAGCTGCAGCTGTTTCTAAGACTTTGGAAGGTGGAGAAGAATACTTCTCAGATGATGTTATAATCAACGGCGTTCAGTATTATGGATATTTCCGTCCCCTTTATAACGGAGCAGTATTCGGAAATGCTGATGCACCTGTAGGTATGGTATTTGCTGGTATGCCAGCAGCTGATGTAATTGCATCAATCAATGGCATCGTTGTAACAATGTGTGTTATAGCCGTTATCGTTGCAGTTATAGCAGCAGTCCTTATCGTAATCGTAGCAGTTGGTATATCAAAACGAATCAACGGCGGTATCAAGATCCTTGAGGCCGTTTCTTCTGGTGACCTTACCGTAAATATCCCAGAGAAGTCACTTAAGGGCAAAGATGAAGTTGGTGAACTTAGCAGAGCAATTGCAGAGCTTAAGCATAAATTTATCCGAGTTGTCAGCGAAATCGTTGAGCACTCATATGCAGTACAGGAGACTTCAACCGTTCTTGGTAAGGAAGCAACTGAGAGTTCAATCGCAGTTGAGACCGTAGAAAGAGCAGTTCAGGATATCGCGACAGGCGCAAGCTCACAGGCAGATGAAACCCAGAGCGCTAGCGACAGCGTTGTTGAGATGGGTCTTATGATTGAAGAGACAACCAGTGGTGTTAAGAGACTTCAGGAAAATGCGGATTCCATGGAAAAAGCAGGAATCGAAGCAAATGAAGTTCTTGATAAGCTACAGGCAATCAATAAGCGTACTGTTGAGTCAATCGTTGTTATCGCTGAGCAGACAAACACTACTAACGATTCAGCTAAAAAGATTGCAGAGGCAACAAACCTCATCACAGATATCGCAGAAGAAACAAGCCTTCTTTCACTTAATGCTTCTATCGAGGCAGCTCGTGCAGGTGAGGCAGGTAGAGGTTTCGCAGTAGTAGCAGACCAGATTTCAAAGCTTGCTGATCAGTCAGATGCTTCAGCTAGAAGAATTGAGGAAATCATAGGTCAGCTTATGGTTGATGCTAAGAAATCAGTTGAGACCATGACCGATGTTCAGAAGATTATGACTGAGCAGAGCGAGATGGTTACAAAGACTGGTGAGATTTTCGAGGGAGTTATCGATGGTATCCGAGTTTCAAGACAGGAAATCGATAGCATTTCCCAGACTGCAGAGAAGCTTGATAGATCCCGTGAGAGCGTAGTACAGGTAGTAGAAACCCTTTCAGCTGTAGCTCAGGAGAATATGGCATCTACTCAGGAAACTTCAGCTTCAACTACTCAGGTTTCAGCTTCTATCCAGGAGATGACCTCTTCAGCAACCATGCTTCAGGACATCTCAGTTAAGCTTGAAGATTCAGTAAACGTATTCAAGATTAACTAATTTATAAAGATTTGTAAGAACATGCTGTTTGTGGTATTATTTCGCAGACAGCATGTTTTATTTTATAAGAAGAAAGAGGAAAGAAAATGAAAAAGATTTTAGCAGCAGCACTTGCGCTCACCCTTACTATCGGAATGACCGCATGTGGATCAGCTAAGCAGTCTGGTGAGTCAGACGCAGAAGCAGTAAAGGCAAATGGTAAGTTAGTAGTTGGTATTACTGACTTTGCACCAATGGATTACAAGGATGATGCTGGTAATTGGATTGGTTTTGATGCAGATCTTGCTACCGCATTTGCAGACAGCCTTGGCGTAGAGGTTGAGTTCGTAGAAATCGACTGGGACAACAAGGTTCTTGAGCTTGATTCAAAATCTATCGACTGTGTATGGAATGGTATGACACTTACCGATGAGGTAACCTCAGCAATGGAGTGTACCAATGCATACTGCAATAACGCTCAGATGGTAATCCTTCCTAAGGATGCTGCAGCAAACTATCCTGATGTTGAGAGCATGAAGGATCTTGTTTTTGCAGTTGAAGCTGGTTCGGCTGGAGAAGAGGAAGTAACCGCACTCGGATATAACTGCACTCCTGTAAAGGCTCAGGCAGATGCACTTATGGAAGTAGCAGCTGGCACCTCTGATGCAGCAGTTATTGATGCTCTTATGGCAGCAGCAATGGTTGGCGAAGGCACTGGCTATGACAACCTTACATATACCGTTGGTCTTAACGAAGAGAAGTACGGTGTTGGATTCAGAAAGGGTTCAGACCTTGCAGCACTTGCAAACGACTTCTTCAAGTCAGCATATGAAGATGGTTCAATGATGGCTATGGCAGAGAAGTACGGCGTTTCAGCTTCAGTTATCGCACAGTAATATGTCATTTTCGGAACAGTTTCCAATTGTATTAGGATCATTAAACGTAGGTTTCTTACAGACCCTGCGTTTATTTGCTATCACTTTAATTGGCGCTATTCCGCTTGGTTTAGTTATTTCATTTGGTTCCATGTCCAGAATAAAGCCTTTGCGCTACTTAGTGAAAGGCATTGTCTGGGTAGTTCGCGGAACCCCACTTATGATACAGCTGTTAATCATCTACTATTTCCCTGGACTGGTACTTAAAAATGCCATCTGGGGAAGTGGCGAGATGGGTAGATTTTTCGCATCGAGTGTAGCTTTTATCATCAACTACGCCTGCTATTTCTCAGAAATTTACAGAGGCGGAATTGAAGGAGTATCAGTAGGTCAAAGGGAAGCCGGTCTTGTGCTCGGCATGACAAAAAGCCAGATTTTCTTTAAGGTTATCCTTCTTCAGATGATAAAGAGAATTGTTCCACCGATGGCAAATGAAATTATTACTCTGGTAAAAGATACTTCTTTGGCCAGAATTATCGCCCTTCAGGAAATCATTTGGGCAGGTCAGTCCTTCCTCAAAGGTTCTCAGGGCATTTCCGGTGTAATATGGCCACTTTTCTTTACAGCGGTCTACTACTTACTTTTTACCGGCGTATTAACACTTCTTTTTGGAAAGATAGAGAAGAAACTTTCATTTTTTAAATAATGGCAATACTTGAAGTAAAAGGATTAAAAAAGACTTTCGGCAATACCGAAGTTTTAAAAGACATTAATTTTGAGCTGGAGCAGGGAAAAGCTTTGGCTGTTATTGGTTCTTCCGGAAGTGGAAAAACCACCCTTTTGCGTTGCCTTAATTATCTTGAGACACCGACTGAAGGCACCATCTATGTCGCAGGTGACAAAGTTTTTGATGCTTCAGAGAATATAAAGTTATCCGAGGCGGACATAAGAGAGAGAAGACTTCACTTTGGACTTGTTTTTCAGTCCTTCAATCTTTTTCCTCAGTACACAGCATTAGATAATGTATGTCTTGCCGAGACCTTAAAGGCAAAGTCAATGCCAGACTTTGCAGCAAATAAGGCTAAGATTCTTGCAGAAATTAAAGAACATGGCAAAGAACTTTTAGATATGATGGGACTTTCAGAGAGAATGAACCATTATCCTCATCAGCTTTCTGGTGGCCAGCAGCAGCGAGTGGCTATTGCAAGAGCTTTGGCATTATCGCCAGACATCCTTTGCTTTGATGAGCCGACTTCTGCTCTTGATCCAGAGCTTACAGGTGAAGTTCTTAAGGTTATCCGTTCGCTGGCAGAGAAAAATACCACTATGATTATCGTAACTCATGAGATGGCATTTGCCCGTGATGTAGCTGATACCGTTATGTTCATGGATGGCGGAAACATTGTCGAAATGGGCCCTGCCAACGATGTAATAAACAATCCACAGGAAGAAAGAACAAAACAATTCCTTTCAAGATACACAGAAGGTTAAGGAGGTTCACTATGGCATTTATGGATGATTTCACAGAAAAGATGACAGATTTTGGCGCATTCATCAAGGAAAAAGGCGATGAAGTTGCCGAGAAAGTTAAGCTCAGTGCAGCACTTTCAAAAGAAAAAAGAACTTTAACTGATACCTACACTGAGATTGGAAGAAAATATGCAAAAGCTCATCCAGATGATTCAGAAGGCGAGCTTGAGCTTCTTGTAAAATCCGCTCAGGACTGCGAACAGCGCATCTTGGAGCTCAAAGCTCAGATGGAAGAATAAATTATAAGTGTTTTTTAGGCCCCCTGCTAGCGCAGGGGGGTTATTTTTTGTTTTGATTGTGGGTTTTGGGTAACATTGGCATCTGAGCTTGCATAGTTACCCAAAAGTGACCGAGGGCTTGAAGGTTTTGGGTA
>JAKSSE010000029.1 GCA_024403255.1 Lachnospiraceae bacterium | reverse complement strand
CGCTTGGTTTTTCAGCAATATAGAGGGATTTTCCCATTTACATTTCCTTCATATCAACAAGAACAATAGAAGGATCTTTTTCTGCAGCTTCAACAAGCTCTTTTGCAAATGATTTTGCAGAGAATAAATAGGTATGATCTGCAGAAATTCTTGCCATCTTAACTGCATGACGAAGATTTACAAGATCATCAAGACCGGTTTCTTCTTTCTCCCAGTTACAGATACCAACGATACTCTCACGAACAGAATTCTGTCCAATAATATCGATTGTACCCTGCTTTCCAACCCATGTACCAACCTTGGTAAGCTTAATAGGAAGTCTGTCAACCGAATTAAGAAGCATGAGATACTCACGACAAACCTCAATGAAATATCTGTGAAGATACTCATCAAGTTCTGTTGCAATATACTTATCATAGAAAGCCTCTGGCTCCATCATATTCAAATCTGAAACATGAGGATATACAAATTTAAACCAAAAGCTTACAAATCTGTTTTTGATAGCGTAAACGCCCTTCTTAGCGTTCTCCCAACCACCAGTTTCAAATGATTCAACCTTCTCAATTACATCAAATGCTGAAAGGTTTTTCATATAAACTGAAATTTTAGCTCTGGAAAATCCAGTATCAAGGAAAAGATCATTAAGTTTTTCATTTCCTGCAGCAATAGAAGCTAAAATTGTGTTATATACAGATAATTCACGAAGTTCAAGAGAAATAAATCTCTGTGCTTCGTCAAATAACTTACCCTTACCATTTAAAACTAATGAGCAGATATTTTCTTTCACGTTCTTTGAAGCATCCCAGAGATTAAGATATCCAGGTACGCCGCCTAAAATACCGTAAACTTCAACTGCTTCCTTAATATCAAATTTAGGGAAAGCTCTTACAACATCAAGGAAAGTAAGATCTGCCATCTCAATAACAGAATCAATCTTCTTGATATTTTCACCAAAAATCTCATCCAATCCAGTTCTGGCAAACAGCACAGAATTTGTTGCAAGAACAATCATAACAGGACCTGGATAAAGCTTTTTAGCCTTTAATTTAAGAATTGAAGCAAGAAACTCCTCATCTTTTTTAACAATGTTATCGAAGTCATCAATAACAACAACCAGCTTTTCTGCTGATCCACTCTTTACACGTAAAAAACACTCATCATAAGTGTGCTTTAAAAGTGTAACACCATACTGATCACTAATGTGATCTTCTAACATTCTTTTCTGGTATTCAGGTGAAGCTGGAATTGCTCCATAATAGAAAGACTTCTTATCTTTTAAAAATGCTTTAAGAAATGCATTTTTCTCACTGCCGTCACGACCATAAAGTACAATAAGGCTATTTCCTGAGGCCTTGTAGTATTCCTCAAGTTCCTTCATTGCTGCTGTATGTCCAATCATAAAAACCTCCAAATTACTTTTTTTCAAAAGCGTGTTTAGTATAGCACTTTAGTACCAGGTTGAAAATAGAAAAACGGCAAAAATTAAAAAAAGTTTTAATAGTTAACATAAAAAAACCGCAAGACTATGAATCTTACGGTTTTTTATCTGAAAATTAAATTTTATTTGGGTTAAATTACTTCTTTGTGATGTATCCCTGAGCCTTAAGAAGCTCTGCACAAAGAACAGCACCACCAGCTGCGCCACGAACGGTATTATGTGAAAGACCTACGAACTTCCAGTCATATACGCTATCCTCACGGATACGGCCTACAGAAACGCCCATTCCGTTCTCATAATCAACATCAAGGCTAACCTGTGGACGATTATCCTCTTCAAGATACTGAATAAACTGCTTTGGAGCTGAAGGAAGGTTAAGCTCCTGTGGAACGCCCTTGAAGTTTACAAGCTTTTCAATAAGCTGCTCTTTGGTAGGCTTTTTCTTAAACTTAACAAATACAGCTGCAGTATGTCCATTAAGTACAGGAACACGGATGCACTGGCAGGTAATAACTGGAGAAGTAGCTGGCTCAATTACGCCATTCTTAATCTCACCCCAGATACGAAGTGGTTCTTTTTCTGACTTTTCTTCTTCTCCACCGATGTAAGGGATGATATTTCCTTCCATCTCTGGCCAATCCTTGAAGGTCTTACCAGCACCTGAAATTGCCTGATAAGTAGTTGCAACAACCTCATATGGCTCAAACTCTTTCCAAGCGGTAAGAACTGGAGCATATGACTGAATTGAGCAGTTAGGCTTAACAGCTACGAAACCTCTTGTAGTACCAAGACGCTTCTTCTGGAACTCAATAACTTCCATGTGCTGTGGGTTAATCTCTGGAACAACCATAGGAACGTCTGGAGTCCAACGATGTGCTGAGTTATTTGACACTACAGGAGTTTCTGTCTTAGCATAAGCCTCCTCGATAGCCTTAATCTCATCTTTAGTCATATCAACTGCTGAGAAACAGAAATCTACTTCTGCTGCAACAGCTTCAACTTCATTTACATTCTTTACAATAATATCTTTAACAGCCTCAGGCATTGGTGTTGTCATCTTCCAACGTCCACCAACAGCATCCTCATATCTCTGACCTGCTGAACGTGGAGAAGCTGCAATGGTAGTAACCTCAAACCAAGGATGATTCTCAAGAAGAGAAATGAATCTCTGGCCAACCATTCCAGTTCCGCCTAAAATAGCTACTTTTAACTTATCACTCATTTTATATTTCTCCTTTTTAATTATTCTTCAAATAATCTTTTTCTATTTCAATAACCTTTGCCATAGACTCACGGCTTGGTGCTCCAATAGTAAGTCGTTTATCAACACAGGTTGTCAATGAAATCTCATTATACACATCTTTATCGAAAGCTTCACTAAATTTCTTTAATTCTTCGATTGAAAGATCATCTATTGCACACTTTTTATCGATGCAGTAAAGCACCAACTGTCCGATTATACCATGTGCATCTCTAAATGGAACACCTTTTTTTACAAGGTAGTCAGCAGCATCTGTTGCATTTGTAAATCCGCCAGTAGCTGATTTTTCCATGACCTCTTTTCTAAATGACAACGATTCAAGCATACCATTTAAAAGTTTAACACAGCCCTTTGTTGTATCAATTGCATCAAAGGTAAGCTCTTTATCTTCCTGCATATCCTTATTATAAGCTAAAGGTATACCTTTCATAGTAGTGAGCATTTGCATTAATGCACCATACACACGACCAGTCTTTCCCCTTATAAGCTCAGCAATATCAGGATTCTTCTTCTGAGGCATAATAGATGAACCGGTTGAATATGTATCATCAATATCAACAAACTTGTATTCATCTGTATTCCAGATAATAATTTCTTCGCAAAGTCTACTCTCATGCATCATTATAGTTGACATTGCAGATAAAAGCTCTATTACATAATCCCTGTCTGAAACAGAATCCATAGAGTTAAGTGTAGGCCCATTAAACTCAAGAAGACTTGCTGTAAGTTCCCTGTCAAGTGGGTAAGTTGTTCCTGCCAAAGCTCCAGCTCCAAGAGGACAGTAATTCATACGGTTAAATATATCGCCAAGTCTTAACCTGTCGCGCTTAAACATCTCAAAATATGCACCCATGTGATGAGCCAAAGTAACTGGCTGTGCCTTCTGAAGATGAGTAAAGCCTGGCATTACAGTATCGATATTTGCTTCCATCATGTTTAATATGGTAGAAAGAAGCTCCTTTAAAAGTTCATCAAGCTCTTTAATCTCATTTCTAACATATAAACGCATATCAAGCGCTACCTGATCATTTCTTGAACGACCAGTGTGAAGCTTTTTACCTGCATCGCCTATTCTGTCTATAAGATTTGCTTCTACAAAAGAATGTACATCCTCATATTCCGATGTAATCTCAAGCTTACCAGCATTTACATCTTCTAAAATCCCCTTAAGGCCTTCAATAATCTTATCTTTTACTTCTTCTTCAATTACATTACATTTTGCAAGCATCGTTGCATGTGCGATACTTCCGGTAATGTCTTCAGTCAAAAATCTCTGATCAAAAGAAATTGAAGCATTGAAGTTATAAACTAATTCATCTGTCTTTTTTGTGAAGCGTCCGCCCCAAAGCTGTGCCATATTTTACTCCTTAATTTTCCGGGTGCCTTGCTTTATATGAAAACTCGCAACCACAGTAGTCCTGTCGATACATATTATACTCTTTCGAGAGTTCTGTCGACCTTTTATAGCCGTTTTTCTTTTTAAAATCTGATGGAAGATGTTTTACATTATATATTAAGGAAAGTTCTTCTCCTATCTCATTGATTTTGTCAGCTCGTTTAAGCGGGCTAATCGAAAGTGTTGTCGTAAAATAATCAAATCCCTGTTTTTGAGCTAAATCTGCTGCTTTTTCAAGTCTTTGCCTATAGCACTTAAAGCACCTTGTTTCACCTTCAGGTAAGTCTTCAAGGCCTTTTGCCATATCGTAAAACTCTTCTGGGTTATATTCCCCTAATATATATGTAATTTTATTTTTAGCTGGAAACTGTTCAATAAACTTTTCCTGCTCTTTTGCCCTAATTTCAAACTCTTCCGGTGGATATATATTAGGATTATAGTATAGAACTGTTATTTTAAAATATTCAGATAAATATTCAAGGCAATAACTGCTGCAGGGACCACAACAGCTATGCAGCAAAAGCGAAGGAGGATTATCCTTATCTATCCTCTCTATTACCTCTTCTAATTCTTTTTGGAAATTTCGCTTCTTCTGGTCCATAGTTTCATTGACTTTTATAAAAATCATAGATATACTATCACAAGTATTTTCAAAAGAAAACCTATGTTTTATGCTTCGATAGCTCAGTTGGTAGAGCACTTCACTCGTAATGAAGGGGTCGTCAGTTCAAGCCTGATTCGAAGCTTGTTCCTGCAGGTGAAAGCTTTGCAGACAAACAAAAATTTTTCTTTAAGTGGAATTGTTTTTATTTGCCGTGAAAAGCTAAGCCTGCTTTTTTTATGCATTTATGAAAAGGAGGATTTATGCGTTGGAACTTATCAAGCTCGAGAATGTCTCAAAGTCATATGACGGTACCCTGGTCTTAGATGAATTAGACCTTACTGTCAACGAAAACGAATTCGTAACATTACTTGGCCCTTCAGGATGTGGTAAAACCACAACCTTAAGAATTATTGGTGGATTTGAATCACCTGATTCTGGCAGGGTATTCTTCTCAGGAAATGACATCACTACCATTTCCCCAAACCACAGGCATATAAATACTGTATTTCAGAAGTATGCTCTCTTCCCTCATATGACGGTTGCGGAGAATATTGCCTTTGGTCTTAAACTCAAAAAGAAATCCCAAAATTATATTAACGACAAAATTTCCTATGCTCTTAAACTGGTAAATATGGATGGTTATGAAAACAGAGATACCACTTCATTATCAGGCGGTCAGCAGCAGCGTATCGCAATCGCAAGAGCTATAGTTAACGAGCCTAAGGTTCTTTTGCTTGACGAGCCTTTGGGCGCACTCGATCTTAAACTGCGTCAAAGCATGCAGTATGAGCTTATGCGCCTAAAATCAGAGCTTGGCATTACCTTTATCTATGTTACTCATGATCAGGAAGAAGCTCTTACCATGAGTGATAAGATTGTGGTTATGAACCAGGGTTATATACAGCAGATTGGTTCTCCTGAAGATATTTATAATGAACCAGAAAACGCATTTGTAGCCGACTTCATTGGCGAAAGTAACATTCTTGAAGGAATTATGCTTGAGGATAAGCTTGTTTCAATCCTTGGAGTTAAAGTTCCTTGTGTTGACGTTGGTTTTGGTAACCATAAACCTGTTGACGTTGTTATTCGTCCAGAGGATGTTGAACTTAAGGAGCCTGGCAAGGGCTTTATGGACGGAACTATAACTGGTTGCGTATTCAAGGGCGTTCACTATGAATATGATGTTATGTGCGGAGACTATGAGTGGCTTGTACACACCACCGAATATTTTGAGGTTGGAAAAAAGGTTTCCTTAAATGTCATTCCTTTCAACATTCAGATTATGAACAAACCTGAATCAGAGGATGAGGAGGCCATGAAGGAAGATGAATAATAAAAGACAAGCTTATCTTGCTGCGCCATATGGCCTTTGGATAATTGTCTGCACTATCATCCCTCTTCTTTTCATCCTGGGATATGCAGTCACCAATGACGCAGGAAAATTAACCTTTGACAATCTTTTAGCTATAGCAGATCCTGTCAATTTAAAGTGCTTAATGCTCAGTTTTAAGACAAGTATTATTACTACCGTAATTTGTCTTTTACTCTCATACCCAGTTGCACTTATCTTGAATAGCGCAAATATTAAAAATAAGTCTTTTGTAGTATTTTTATTCATCCTTCCTATGTGGATGAACTTTATGCTACGTATTTTAGCTTGGCAGATTATTCTGTCTAATAATGGACTTCTTAATTCATTATTAAGTGCCCTTCATATTCCTACTCAGCACATTCTCTACACAGAGAAAGCTGTAATACTCGGTATGGTTTATGACTTTTTACCTTATATGCTTTTGCCAATCTACAATGCTCTTTCAAGAATTAATAATGATGTAATTGAAGCAGCTAAAGATCTTGGTGCAAATAATTTACAGGTATTCACAAGAGTTATTCTTCCACTTACAAAATCGGGAGTAATTTCTGGAATTATCATGGTATTTGTTCCAGCACTTTCTTCTTTCGTTGTATCAAATGTACTTGGTGGCGGAAAGGTAATGCTTATAGGTAATGTTATTGAGCAGGAATTCACACTTGCAAGAGACTGGAATACAGGTTCCGGACTTTCAATCATTCTTATGATATTTGTTCTTCTTGCAATGGGTATTACTCAAAAACAGGATAACGCAGGGGAAGGAGGCACTTTGATATGAAAAAGTTCAAAAATGGTGTTTCCATCTTCTATCTTGCAATTATTTTCTTATTCCTTTATGCACCAATTCTTGTGCTTATCGGATTAAGCTTTAATAATTCAATGTCAAGAACCGTATGGGGCGGTTTTACCTTCCAATGGTACGCTTCAATGACCCAGAACGATTCCATAATTGACGCTTTGGGTACCACCTTAAGGATAAGTATTTTCTCATCAATTTTGGCAACTATCCTTGGAACAGCTGCTGCTGTTGGAATTTGTGCCATGAAGAAGAGAAATGCTCAGATTATGCTTGGTGCTACTAACATTCCACTTCTTAATGCGGATATTGTTACGGGTATCTCTATGATGCTTCTTATCACAAGATTTACTCACCTTGGTGAAGCATCAGTTATGGTCAGTCATATCGTCTTTTCTGTACCATATGTGATTTTTAATGTTATGCCTAGAATGCAGCAGATGAATGCATCCTGCTATGAAGCAGCACTTGATTTAGGTGCATCTCCTGTTTATGCATTTTACAAAGTGGTTTGGCCAGAATTAATTCCTGGTGTTTTATCAGGTTTTCTTATGGCTCTTACCATGAGTTTGGATGACTTTACCATCACCTACTTTACAAAGGGCGCTGGCGTAAATACCCTTTCTACAATGCTTTATACTGAGCTTCGTAAAGGTATCCAGCCTGAACTTTATGCTCTTTCAACCGTATTGTTCCTTCTTGCATTTGGAATGCTCTTTTTGATGAATGTTAAAAAAGAACCAAATCAAAACAGAAAGGAGGCAAAAGCATGAAAAAGTTAGCTAAAAAAACCTTATCTGTTTTAACAACAGTTTTGCTTATTCTTCCTACCTGTTTTACCATGACTGGCTGCGAGAAAGCTGAAGATAATTCTCTTGTAGTATTAAATTACGGTAAATATATCGAAACAGATGTCCTTAAAAGATTCCAGGAAGAAACTGGTATCGAGGTAAAATATGAAGAATATGAATCTGTAGAGGATATGTACGCTAAATACAAAGCTGGTTCTATCGATTATGATTTAATCTGCACCTCAGAGTATATGATTGAAACTCTCCGTAAGGAAAATGAGCTTATTCCTATTGATTACGATACTCTCGAGTATTATGACAATATCGATCCAAAGATTATAGAGATGAGTTCCAGCTTTGATCCTACGCATGAATACACTATTCCATATTTCTACGGAACCGTTGGTATTTTATACAACACTACAATGGTAGATGAAGATACTGTATCAAGCTGGGATGCTCTTTGGAACCCAGACTATGATAACCAGATAGTTCAGATTAACTCACAAAGAGATGCATTTTTAACCTCATTAGTTCGCAGGGGATATTCTATTAACTCAACCGACAAAACAGAGTTAACCGAAGCTTTTGATGATTTATGCCAGCAAAAAGATCTTGTTTATGCTTATCTTCAGGATGAAACCTATGAGTGTATGATTTCTGGCGATGCGGCAATGGCTGTTTGCTTCTCTGGAGAGGCCGCAATGGGTATGGAATATAACGAAGACCTTGACTACTGTGTTCCAGAGGAAGGTTCAAATGTATGGATTGATTCATGGTTTGTTCCACGTACCTGTAAACACTACGATGCAGCTATGAAATTCCTTGATTATATGTGTGAAGGCGAGGCAGCTCTTGAGAACTTCGAATATGTCTGGTACGCTTCTCCTAACCTCTATGTAAAAGAAAATGAGGATGAAGAAACCTTAGAAGATATCACAGTTTTCCCAACTGATGATATTTTAGACAGATGTGAGCTTTACGTTTCATATGACGATGAAATGCTTGATTACACAACTGATCTTTGGAAAAAACTTAAAGCATATTAAAAACTTCTTGTAAAAAAACCTTGTTGGTGCTAAAGTGTACCAACAAGGTTTTTTCTTTTTCTTGCCATTCGGCTCTCATCCCGGCAAGGAGACTTATGAATTATACTGAATTTAAAGATGCCTTGGTATCTTCTGTTAAGGAGCATTTAGATGCTTCTATTCGTGTTGAACTTCGAAATGTTACCAAAAACAATGGCGTTTCACTGGATGCAATAGTAATTGTTTCTGATACAAGCAACGTCTCTCCCACTCTTTATATTAATCACCTCTATGGCGCATATCAAAATGGTGAGTCCCTTTCTTCCATCGCCTGTCATTTGATTGAGCTTAATGCTCGTTATAAGCCTAAAACAAACTTTGATATTTCTCTTATTACGGACTTTGAGAAAGCAAAGTCAAACCTCATTTACAAGCTTATAAATTTTGATAAGAACAGAGATTTATTAAAAAATGTTCCGCATATAGCATTTCTTGATCTTGCAATCGTTTTTTATTATCAGGTCCCTGATATTCATTAT
Source organism: Lachnospiraceae bacterium (assembly GCA_024403255.1). Classification (GTDB taxonomy): domain Bacteria; phylum Bacillota; class Clostridia; order Lachnospirales; family Lachnospiraceae; genus JAKSSE01. The sequence continues at coordinate 11,053 of JAKSSE010000029.1, read as the reverse complement.
CATGATGGCTTTATTCTAATTACCAATGATATGCTGACAACCTGGGGAAAAACAAAAGAAGATGTTTTCTCCATTTCAAAAGAAAACACCAAAAGGCTCTATAAAATCAGCGTCACAAAAGTCTATGACTTAGTATGCAATAGACTATCCCCTGAGGAGCAAGCTGTTTTTGAAATAGAAAATATACCCCTTTATATTTTAACTAACATTGCAAATTTCAATGGAGCAAACTGTCTTCTTGACACAGATACTCTATCTTCTTTATCTGATATGCATGAAAGCAATCTATTTATAATACCTTCAAGCATTCACGAGACTCTATTTATCCCAGAAGATGAAAATCCAATGGATATTGAATATATGGTTGATATGGTTAAATATGTCAATCAAACTGAACTGACTGAACAGGATATTTTATCTGACCATATATATTACTTCGACCGCTTAGAAAAGAAATTATCTATTGCAGGGTAGATACCACTAATAATTATTCCAGATATTAGACGGCAAATTGCCCAACGAAGTAAAAAATGATAATATACTAAATCATCAGTCTATCTCTATCTGGAATAATTAGATTCAAGATTTCATTAGAGAAAGGACTGTCGGAGGTGACAGGTATGGAAGACGAAATGAGCAAATTATTTACATTTTTGGAGAATTTTGACACCGAAAATCTTATAACTATTTTAGACGAATCCGGAAATATATTGTTCAATGGAAAAATGGGAGATGTTCCTCAGCGAATCACAAATATGATGAGCGTAATAAGAGGAACTGCTGTTTATCAGGGCTCCTGCTTAACTGTAAAAGTCAAAAAATGTTAATATTCTCTAAAAACGCCTCAGCAATTTAGTTACTGAGGCGTTTTCTTTATTATATTATCTTTTCTGGCAAATACTTTGCAAGCATATCACAAAGTGTTTCCATCTTGATTGGCTTACTTAGATAATCATCAAAGCCTGCATCAAGGTACATCTCTTTAGCTCCGACTATTGCATTTGCTGTAAGTGCTATAACTGGAACATCTTTGCAAAGATTATTATCTAATACTTTAAACTCTGCCAAAGTTTCAATACCATCCATATTTGGCATCATATGATCAAGCAATATAACATCATAATGATTAGACGTGACTAAATTCAGCATCTCCTCACCACTTGATACGCAGGTCACATTTGCCTTGGTTTTTGATAGCATTTTATTGATAACCTTTAAATTTAATTCAGTATCATCAACAACAAGAATGTCTACACCTTCTAACTCTATTTCTTTCATCTCCGAATTTGCTCCAACTGAAGCATGACGGTGCGACTTATAATCTCCCATCTTTTCATCAGAGGTGACCTGTTGCGGAATAAATACTGTAAACTTTGAACCTCTTCCAAATTCACTATCAACATCTATTGAGCCATTCATAAGCTCTACAAGGCGTTTGGTGATTGAAAGTCCAAGGCCTGTTCCTTCAATATTTTTGTTCTTCTTAACATTAACCTGAGAAAAACCACTAAAGATTTTATCTAAATCTTCTTCTTTTATACCCTGACCAGAATCTTCAACAACAATTTTAAGTAATACAACATTCTCCTCTGTTTTTCCTGTAATCTTAAGATTAACAAATCCTTTTTCTGTATACTTGACAGCATTATTAAGAATATTGGTAATTACTTCTCGAACTCTCTTGTCATCACCATAAAGCTTTGTTGAAAGTCTTTCATCTACATCAACATTAAGCTTAAGGCCTTTATTCTCAGCTTTCATATTAACAAGAGTTGTCACATCATATATAAGCTCACCCAAATCATAATTATCATTGATAATCTCAAGCTTGCCTGATTCAATTTTTGAAAAATCAAGTATGTCATTGATAATACGAAGAAGATTTTCACTCGCGCTGCTTATATCTTTAGCATAATCTTTGACTGAGGCCTGATCACTTTCACGCAAAATCATCTCATTCATTCCCATAATTGCATTTATAGGTGTCCTGATTTCATGAGACATATTTGCCAAGAAGTCCGATTTTGCTTTCGTTGCAGCTAAAGCCTGCTGTTTTTCCTGCTCCATAAGTTCAAGAACCTTAATCTGATCCAAAATGGCAAATATAAGCAAAAGTATCATGCCACAAAGAACAAATAATCCGCTTATATCAACTCTTGAATGTGTATTTGCATCATATATCGTAATTAAGATTTCAAGAAATCTAAAAACATAAAGTGCCACAATACCTGCAACTACATACGTGTGTTTCTTTTCTTCTGAAGAAAAATAGTAGCGTAATGTGCACACTACCATAACAATAATATACACAGCTAAAATCAAGTCTATATATACTAGAGACTTTGGAAAAGAAAGGATATCTGTAAAATGCAGGAATGAAAATACAAAGAAATTTACTACAATAATTATTTCACAGATCAGATAAAATATATGGCTTTTATATTCCGAAATTTCATCAAAATACATAAGGAACGGCAAGCCCATTGTAATAACAAGCAAGAATCCCCATATTCCATCAACGAAATATTTTCCCGTTATAAGCTGAAACAGCGGACTATCACATATAATCCACAACGAAATTGCAAGTATTCCCTCTGCCAAAAAAATAAGAGGAGCTTTACGCTTTTCTTTCTTTTCAATATATGTAAAAACAAGAATTGTAATTATTGCGGCAATAACAAGCAAAGAAGCTAATGTAAACTGCAGGGCAAACCTTTTTAAAAGAATCACAACTATTCCCATCAAACTGCCAATATATGCCGTATTTACAATAGGACGTCTATATTTTCCGTCTTTAATTGACAGGCTTAGTGTCTTTCCTGCATATGACTCTTTTAGAGGTATCGGTACAACAATCGATTTTGTTATCTGTCCGGGAATCACTGATAAAGTATTATCAAAACAGTATATTTCCTCACCATCAACATATGCCGTAAAGCATTTACCAGTATGCATAGTCAGATACATTCCATCTTCAACATTATCAGGAAGTATGGTTTTAATTGTTACTGTCTCATTTTCCTTTAAAGATAAACTTCTCGGCAATGCAAAAGTTTCCACACTGCCATCTTTATTTTCTTTTGTCCACTCTTCATCATAGACCTGTGCAGTTTCGTTAAAAAGCGAAAGTTTTGGAGATACAATAAGTCCATATATCACAAAAACAAACGTCAATGCAAAACATGACATTCTAAACACTTTTAAAAGAAGTTCAAATTTTGTTTTCTTATCGGTCTTTTGTCTCATATATTATTCCAATAACCCATCATAAAGTTCTTTGTATTTTTCTGCAGAAACTTCCCATGAAAAATCAAGCTTCATATCTTTTCTAACAAGGGCATCCCAGTCTTTTTTCTGATCATAGAAAATTTTCTGTGCATAGCGCAATGTCTCAAGCAGTTCATGTGCATTATAATTTGCAAAAGAAAAGCCTCTTCCAGTCTTATCATATTCATTGTAAGGCTCTACGGTCTCTTTTAAGCCACCTGTTTCTCTAACAAGAGGAATTGTTCCATATCTCATGGAAATAAGCTGTGAAAGACCACATGGTTCGAACTGACTTGGCATTAAAAATACATCACAGCCCGCATAAATCTTTCTTGATAAATCCTCTGAATAACAAACATTAGTAGAAACTCTGCCCGGATATTTATTTGATAAATAGCAAAGTTTATCTGCAATGTTATCTTCGCCACTTCCTAAAAATACAAGTTGGCTATGAGAAGTAGTTAAAAATTCTTCTGCCATATATGTAATTAAATCGAAGCCTTTTTGTACTGAAAGTCTCGATACCATACCTATAAGCATTACATCTTTATCTTCGTTAAGTCCAAGCATCTTTTGAAGCTTTAGCTTATTCTCTCGTTTGCCTGTTTTGAAAGTCTTTACATCATAATTTTTAAAAATCATTTTATCTTTAGATGGATCAAACTCATCTGTATCAAGGCCATTTACAATACCAGTAAAATTATCGCCTTTAAATCTAAAGATATTATCAAGTCCTTCTCCACCTTCAGGAGTTTTCATCTCATCAGCATATACCTGACTTACAGTTGTAACCTTATCTGCATATAAAACTGCACCCTTTAATAAGTTACCTTCTCCATAACACTCTAAATCACCATTAGCAAATACGCTCTCTGGCAATCCTGTCTTATCTTTAACTTCATCAATAATCCATCTTCCCTGGAACAAAAGATTGTGAATCGTAAATATAGACTTAGTTCCTGCAAATAATGGATCATCTTTATAGAGTGTCTTTAAATAAACAGGCACAAGAGCTGCCTGCCAGTCATGACAATGTATAATATCCGGGTGATAATTTAGAATTTTACAAGCCTCAAATACAACTTTTGAATAGAATGAGAATTTCTCTATATCCTCATAAATCTGACCATAAGGTTTTGGTCCAGAAAAATAATATTCACTGTCTAAAAGGTAGAAAGTAACTCCATCCACAACAGTAGAAAAAACGCCTACATACTGTTTTCTCCAGGCAAGCGATACATCTACTTCGCCTTCAAAAACAAGCTCATACTCGTTAAGATGCTCGCAACAGGCATATTTAGGGATCATTACTTTAATGTCATATTCTTTTTTATCAAATGCCTTTGGTAGTGCACCTGCAACATCAGCTAAACCACCTGTTTTAATAAATGGTACAGCTTCAGAGACAGCAAATAATACATTTTTCATAACTCTCCCCCTTATCTTGTTACTTTTTTTGCTTAGCTTTGTTTTTTAGGTCCAAAGCAGTGTCATATGCTGGTGAATTTTCATCTCCGCCTAACATACGAGTTAGTTCAAGAATTTCTTCTTTTTCACCAAGTGGCCTAATATCAGATATTGTTGCATCCGATTGAATTGATTTTTCAATAAGAAAATGTGTGTCTGCCATTGCCGCAATCTGATGCAAGTGAGTAATGCATATAACCTGATGTTCTTTCGAAATATGGTTAAGCTTTTCAGCTACAGCATTTGCTGTCTGCCCGCCTATTCCACTATCAATTTCATCAAATACAAGTGTACCTATCTCGTCTTCCTTAGCAAGCGTGCTTTTAATTGCGAGCATAACTCTTGATATTTCACCACCAGATGCAATCTGGTCTAATCTTTTAAGTGGTTCCCCCGGGTTTACAGATATCATAAACACAGCTTTATCAAAGCCATTTGCGGTAATATCTGTTTTTTCAAAATCCATCGAAAAATCAACACCAAGAAAGCTTAAATCTTCAAGATTTTGTTTGATTGAAGAACTAAGTTCTTTTGCCTTATCTTTTCTAATCTCTGATAGCTCTTCGCAAAGTTTATTTGCCTTATTTAAAAGAGCTGTCTTTTTGGATTTTAAGTCATTAATATAAGTTTCGCTATTAATAAGCTTATCTAATGCGTTTTCTTTTTCCTCAAGAGATAAAAGCACTTCTTCAATAGTTTTACCATATTTATTTTTAATGTTATTAATTAAATCAAGTCTGTTTTGAACTTCATAAAAAAGTTCGCTCTCATCTTCTGAGTCATCAATATAGTCTGAAATAGTCCTGGCTGCATCGTTTAATATATCCGATACATCAGCTAAAGCTTTTGCAGCCTGCTTAAGCTTATCATCATACTCTGAAACCTGGTCAAGCTTTCTTAAGGCTCTGTCTACAGCAGAATTAGCCCCCATATCGCCAGATAATTCTCTGTCTGCTTCAGCTAAGCTTGATATAATCTTATCAGCATTTTGAAGTCTTTTAAACTCGGCTTCAAGCTCGTCATCTTCACCAATTTTCAAATTGGCGTTTTTAATCTCATCAATTTCATGATTATAAAAATCTATATCACGAATACGTCTTGCCTCATCAATATCGGAAGCATTTAACTCTGTTTCAATTTCTTTAATCTCATGAACTATAGATTTAAGTTCGGATTTTAATCCATCAATCTCCGCTCCAATATATGAATCAAGAATTTCGATATGTTTTGTCGCTTTAAGAAGAGACTGATGATCGTGCTGACCGTGAATATCTAAAAGGATTTCAGCTACCTCTTTAAGTTTTCCAAGGTTAACTCTTTCCCCGTTTATCTTCGCAACACTTTTACCATCTTCTGCGACCTTTCGGGAAAGAATAATTTCCCCGTCAAAAGACTCTATTTCAATATCATTAAGCCTTTTCTCTTCGTTTTCATCAATTCTGAATACAGCTTCGACAAATGCTTCCTGCTGACCATTTCGAAGAAATGAGCTATTTGCTTTTTCTCCCAATGCCAAATTAAGAGCACCCAAAAGAATACTCTTTCCAGCACCGGTCTCACCGGTCAGAATGTTTAGTCCCTTCTTGAAATTAACCTCCGTCTCTTCAATCAGGGCTAAATTTTTAACGTGTAGTGTTTCTAACATAAAACTCCTTGCCGCTCTTACCTGCCAGGAATCATTTTATTCTTCTAATAACTTACGAAGACTCTCCATTATCATCGCTGTATCATCTACAGTTCTTACAGCACACATAATAGTGTCATCACCCGCTATGGATCCAACTATTTCCTTAAACTGAAGAGAGTCAACTGCAGCTGCAACCGCCATTGCCATGCCGGAAACAGTCTTAATAACCAAAATATTTTGTGCCATATCCATAGAAATAAAACCATCTCTAAAAATACGGACATATTTTTCCTGAAGAGACTGAGGTGTAGTCGTCTGTGCAACATATTTCTGACGACCATCAAGCATTGTCACTTTTGATAATTTAAGCTCACGAATATCTCTTGATACTGTCGCCTGAGTAGTATCAATATCCATTGCCTTAAGTTCATATAAAAGCTCATCCTGAGTTTCTATATCCTTTTGGCTTATAAGCTTTAAAATCGCCTCATGTCTTGCTTTTTTCATTATTCGTCCTTCATCTTTTTGCCGATTCTTTCGACAAAGCTAAGATTACTCAAATTATAAACTAAGGTCTTATGCTTTGAGGCTTTAACAGTCGCATAATCTCCAACATTAAGTACGCCTATCAAAGCTCCGTCAACCTTAACTTCAACCTTCTCCTTAGTATTTCCACGTTTTCTAGGTTCAAGCACAATTTTTATTTCATCTTCAGCACCAAGTACTATACTTCTTGCATTAAGTGCATGTGCATTTATTGGAGTTAAAACAATTGTTTCAGCATTAGGATTTACGATAGGTCCACCTGCAGAAAGATTGTATCCTGTTGAACCTGTTGGAGTTGAAATAATAATGCCGTCGCAGTTATATGAGTACAAATACTGACCATTTACATGAACTGATAACCTTGCAATCTGAATATTGCTTGCACAGTTTAAAACTACGTCATTTACTGCATGTACAAATGCACCATCCATAACCTGGCCTTCAAGCATCATTCTGGATTCTGGCTCTAATTTTTCATTTAAAAGCCTATCAAGCGAAGGATAAAGACTTTCTTTATCAAGCTCGCACAAAAAGCCAAGATGCCCTAAATTACAGCCAATAAAAGGCACATTATGTTCATAGCCACGCTGAACACTTCTTACAAACGTTCCATCCCCACCAATTGTAATGATACACTCAGTACCCTCTTTTATTGTATAAGGATAATCATCAATTAAAGCATAGGAACAGCTTCCACCATTTTTAATAATGTACTCTGTTATTTTATCAATGATTTCTTTTCTTTCTGGCTTATCATCTCTTGAAAGGATGAAGAAATTTTTCATTTATCTAATTCCTCATGTGCTAGGCTAACTACTTCGTTTGGACTAGGAAGATTTGCATCAACTTCGCCTTTTTGTAAATGTACCAAATACTCTATATTTCCTTCAGGACCTTTGACTGGAGAAAAAGTAAGTCCTATTGGAGAAAAACCTATTTCTTTAGCTTTTTCAAGAACTTTCTCTATAACTTTCTGATGAATCTTTGGGTCTCTTACTACACCCTTTTTTCCAACTTCTTCCCTGCCAGCTTCAAACTGAGGCTTAATAAGGCAAACCATCTGAGCATTATCTTTTAATAGATTAATCGCAGCAGGAAGCACTTTTTCTAAAGATATAAAGCTGACATCACAGGATGCAAAATCAAGCGGTTCTTTTATATCTTCAGGTGTAACATAACGAATGTTTGTCTTTTCCATGCAGACAACTCTTTCATCCACACGAAGTTTATAATCAAGCTGACCATATCCCACATCAACAGCAAACACCTTTTTAGCTCCATTTTGAAGCATACAGTCTGTAAATCCGCCTGTTGATGCTCCTATGTCCATACAGACAAAATCGGTAAGTGTAATAGGAAAAGTCGCCATAGCTTTTTCAAGCTTTAAACCGCCACGACTAACGTACTTTGGCTTTTCTCCATGAAGAACAATATCACAGGTTTCTTCAAACACAGAACCTGCTTTATCTTCTCTGACATTATCAACAAAAATCTGTCCAGCCATTATTAAAGCTTTCGCTTTTTCTCTTGATGGAGCAATTCCTTTTTCAGTTACAAGTATATCAAGACGTTTTTTCATTTGCCTTTAAAATCTTCTTTGCGATTGATTCTGGATCTATCTCAAGTTCTTTCTTTAATAACTCAACATTGCCGTGTTCTACATAGGTGTCGTTAATTCCAATGTTTAAAACTTTTCCTTTATAACCATTTGATTTAAGAAAAACATGAACCCTTTCACCAAGTCCGCCAGAAAGAATACCCTCTTCCATTGTGACAATCATCTTGTATGAAGACATATTCTCAAGAAGATATTCCTCATCAAATGGTTTTGCAAATCTGGCATTTACGATAGTTGGTTTTATCCCATTTTTTTCTAAAAGCTCATATGTTTTTTGAGCAGTCTCTACCATAGAACCATAAGCAAAAAGCATAACCTTTGAACCTTTTATAAGTTCTTCAGCCTTTCCAAGCTTAATTTTGGTTCTAAAATCCTTATAGCCATCAAAAGATGCCCCTCTAGGATATCTTATTGCTGATGGGCCTTTTAATTTAACTGCAAACTTCATCATATCTGACAGTTCCCATTTATTTTTAGGCGCCATCAAAACAAGATTAGGTATTCCTGAAAGATAAGATATATCAAAAATACCCTGATGTGTATCTCCATCCGCTCCTACAAGTCCAGCCCTGTCAATTGCAAAGATCACATGAAGATTCTGAAGACAGACATCCGAAAGAATCTGATCGTAGCCTCTTTGAAGAAATGATGAATAAACTGCAAAAACAGGAATAAGACCTCCTGCTGCTAAGCCGGCAGCAAACGTAACTGCATGGCCTTCAGCTATACCCACATCAAAAAATCTTTCTGGGAAAAAGTTATGGAATCTTTTTAATCCTGTTCCATCTTCCATTGCCGCGGAAATAGCACAAATTTTAGGATTTTTGTCTCCAAGCTTGTGCATAATGGTTCCAAATACATCTGTATAATCAGCAACCTTTTTAGTCGAAATAGGAAGACCTTTTTCTATTTCAAATGGGCCTGTACCATGGAATCTTGATGGGTGATTTTCTGCAGGCTCATATCCTTTTCCTTTTTCTGTAAGTACATGCACTAAAACTGGTCCAGGGATTGCTTTCGCAGTTTTAAGAGCCTTAACAACTTCTTCAGTATTATGACCATCAACTGGTCCCATATATATGATGCCCATTTCTTCAAACATCATACCAGGGATTATTAACTGCTTTATCGAACTTTTAGTACGTCTTATTTTGTTAATGGCTTTATCACCATTAGGCATCTTTTCAAGAGACTTAACAATACTGTCTTTAAGTCCTCTATATTTTTCTGATGCTCTGATTTTCTCAAGATGATGTGAAAGCCCACCAACATTTGGCGAAATAGACATATTATTATCATTTAAAACAATGACATAATTTGTGCCAAGATATCCTGCATTATTCAAAGCCTCATAAGCTATACCACCTGTTAATGCACCATCTCCTATAACTGATACCACGTCATAATTTGCACCGGTAATTTCTCTTGCTTCTACATAACCAAGACCTGCGGATATAGAAGTTGAACTATGACCTGTATCAAAGGCATCACAATCTGACTCACTTCTTTTTGGAAATCCGCTCATTCCTCCAAATTTTCTTAAACTATCAAATCCAGAAGCCCTTCCGGTAAGAAGTTTATGAGTATATGACTGATGTCCAACATCCCAGATGATTTTATCTTTTGGAAGATCATATACGAGGTGAAGCGCCATTGTAAGCTCTACTACTCCGAGATTTGAAGCCAAATGACCACCAGTTTTTGATATTTTTTCAACCAAAAACTGACGGATTTCTTCCGCCAATTCACCCCAGTGTTCTCTCGGGATTTTCTTTATATCATTTGGTTCATTTATCTTTTCTAAATACAAATTAACTCTCTCTATCAACTAAAGATACGATCAAATCCTTTAAGAAAGATTCACCTTCTGAATATTTATCAATAAGGTTTAAAGCTAAATTCGTATATTCTTCAACTTTTTCTCTTGCACCCTCTAATCCCCATACTGTGATGCAGGTAATCTTTCCATTTTCAGCATCGGAACCTATTGGTTTACCGAGTGTGGTTTCATCTCCAATGACATCCAAAATATCATCCTGAATCTGAAATGCCATTCCTAAAGCAAGACCTACCGCCTCCATATCAGAAACTACGTCCTCAGAAGCGCCTGCAAGCTTTGCCCCAATCATAAAAGAACTTTGGAGAAGTTTTCCAGTTTTAAGTCTATGAATATCAAACAAATCATCGGCGGTGATGTCGGATCTTTTTTCAGCTTCAAGATCTAAAACCTGACCACCAATCATACCCTTGTATCCCGCATTTTCTCCAAGTATTATCATAGCCTGCGCTGCAAGCTTAGGATCATCACTTTCTGCAATGGCTTTGGCTACAATTTCAAATGCGTAATTTAAAAGAGCATCACCTGCTAAAATACCCATTGCCTCTCCAAATTTGGCATGTGTTGTAGGAAGCCCTCTTCTTAACATATCGTTATCCATTGCTGGCAAATCATCATGCACCAGCGAATAACTATGTATAAACTCTAACGCCACAGCAAAAGCTTTAACAGTTTCAGAATCCTCTTTTCC
>JAKSSE010000028.1 GCA_024403255.1 Lachnospiraceae bacterium | reverse complement strand
TTTATTGTGGCTGAGCCTGGAAATGTTACTCAGATTCCTATTCAAAATGGTGGAAATGCAATAGCTCAGGCTAATGTGATTGGAACCATAGGTCTTGTGGATTTTGAAAATTATGATTATCTCGAAAAGTATGGTGAAAATCTCTATGATGCTATCCCCGGTTATCGTGCTATAGCAGCTACAGGATCAATAAATCAGGGTTATCTTGAAGCATCAAATGTAAATGTAGTTACAGAGATGGTAGATATGATTACTATTCAAAGAGCGTACGAGGCCGGTCAGAAAGTAATTCAGACTATGGATTCGACACTTGGAATAGCAGCAACTCAGGTTGGTAAAGTATAACTCATAAAGTAAGGAGAGAATTCCTATGATGAGATCATTATGGACTGCAGCTTCAGGAATGAAGGCTCAGCAGACCAACGTAGATACAATTGCAAACAATATTTCAAACGTTAATACTGTTGGATATAAAACACAGACAACTCAGTTCAAGAGCCTTTTATATCAGACACTTGCAACTGAAACTACAACTGCAAATGGAGAGCAGAAACCATCAACAGCACAGGTTGGTCTTGGTACAAGAGTTGCATCATTAAACAGTATTTTTACTCAGGGTGCAATGCTTGCAAGTGAAAGTGATTCAGCTTTTGCGATTCAGGGTGATGGATTCTTCTCTGTTAGAAATGCAAATAACGAGATTCTGTATACCCGAAATGGTAACTTTAACTGGTCGCTTCAGAATCCAACCACACTTCAGCTTTCAACACAGGAAGGATATGCAGTACTTGATCAAAATGGTCAGCCAATTGTTCTTCCAGCGGGTGTAACCAGTGGTCAGGTTGAGGTTTCTAGTACAGGACAGATTGGATACAGAAATCAGCAGGGCCAGTTGACTTTGACAAACTTTACAATAGGTCTTACTCAGTTTAATAATCCTACTGGTCTAGAAAAGACAGGAAACAGTTTTTATAAGGTGACTGCAGCGAGTGGAAATCCTATGCCGGAGGCTCAGAATGCTAACCTTGTTAGAAGCTCTATTGTTCAGGGATATTTGGAAGGTTCAAACGTTCAGGTTGCAGATGAGATGGTAAATCTTATTGTTGCACAGCGTGCTTATGAACTTAACTCAAAGGCAATCACTACATCAGACACAATGCTTGAGACTGCAAACAACCTCAAGAGATAAGGATAATAAATGAGTGATATAACAGGAATGGCAAATGTTGCGGCAGGTGCATATACCTCAGCAAGTGCCTCTTCTACAGAAGCTTTATCATCAAAATTAAAAAAGACTTCTAAAGGGAATTCCGATGAAGAACTTATGGAAGCTGCGAAGCAGTTTGAGTCATACTTTGTTGAGCAGGTTTTCAAGGAAATGCAAAAGTCTGTGGATCTCTTTGGAACCGGTGATAAAGATGACAATATGATGCTTGACTATGTAAAAGATATTTATAACCAGAAATTGGCAGAGCAGGTTACTAGTCAGGGAAATCTTGGAATAGCTCAGCAGTTGTTTGAAAATATGAAGCGAAACTACGGTTCAGTGAATATTACAGATGCAGCTGATGAAACAACAGAGCCTGCAGAAGATACAACAGAGGCATAAAAAAAGGAGCATTAGCTCCTTTTTTATTATTCATCTTTTGCCCAGTCAAAACTGTATTTAACAGCTTTTTTCCAGCCTTTGATTTTCTTTGTTCTTAGTTCGTCAGAAATGTCGGGTTTAAATACTCTGTCAATTTCCCAGTTCTTTATAACTTCTTCTTTTGATTTCCAGTATCCTACGGCAAGTCCTGCAAGATATGCTGCACCCATAGCGGTTGTTTCAACGCAGCCAGGTCTTTTTACGGATACATTTAGAAGGTCTGCTTGTGTTTGTAAAAGGAAATTGTTGTTTGAGGCACCGCCATCTACCTTAAGTGACTTCATTTTAAGGCCAGAGTCCTTTAACATTACTTCGACAACATCGTTTACCTGATAAGCTAAAGATTCCAGGGTGGCTCTAATAATGTGATATTTATTAACGCCTCTTGAAAGTCCCACGATAGTTCCTCTTGCATACTGGTCCCAGTAAGGGGCTCCGAGCCCGGTGAAAGCAGGGACAACATAGCAACCGGCGGTATCATCCACCTTGGTTGCCATATATTCAGAATCTTCAGATGAATCTATTAACTTCATTTCATCTCGAAGCCATTGAATTGCTGCTCCGGCAACAAAAATTGAACCTTCCAAAGCATAGGTCACTTTTCCATCAAGCCCCCATGCAATTGTTGTAACAAGACCATTCGAAGAAAAAACAGGTTTTTCTCCAGTGTTCATTAAAAGGAATCCGCCTGTACCGTAAGTGTTCTTTACTTCTCCGGCTGTAAAACATGTTTGCCCAAACAAGGCGGCCTGCTGATCTCCGGCAGCTCCCGCGATAGGAATTGAGGCACCAAGAATGTCTGCATAGCCATAGATTTGACTGGATGGAACTGGTGTAGGGAGCATAGATTTTGGAATATCGAGTTCCTTTAAAATATCATCGTCCCATTCCAAGGTATTAATATTAAAAAGCATGGTACGAGATGCATTACTGTAATCTGTAACATGAACCTGTCCCTTTGTGAGTTTCCAGATTAACCAGGTTTCAATTGTTCCAAAAAGAAGATCACCTTTTTTTGCTTTTTCTCTTGCGCCATCTACATTGTCTAATATCCATTTGATCTTTGAAGCAGAAAAATATGCATCGATTATAAGGCCTGTTTTACTACGGAATAATTCAGTTAGCCCTTTGGCCTTGAGGGAGTCGCAATATTCAGAAGTCCTTCGACATTGCCAAACAATAGCGTTGTAGACAGGCTCACCTGTTGTCTTGTCCCAAACTACAGTTGTTTCACGCTGATTGGTTATTCCGATAGCAGAAATGTCTGAGGCATCTATTCTTAAAGAAGTGATTGCCTCTACAACAACACCCAACTGAGCGGACCATATTTCATTTGCATCATGTTCTACCCAGCCTGGTTTAGGGAAAATTTGAGTGAACTCTTTTTGAGCTAGCGAACAGATTTCTCCCTGCTCGTTGAAAATAATACAGCGGCAACTTGTGGTGCCTTCATCTAAGGACATTATATATTTCATAAACTCTCCTAAATGTATTCTAAAATTCTGTCAGATAAACTTGTGTATCGTCTGGTTTGTGATTGATTCCTACACATTTCAGCGAATACTTTTTCGTCTCCAACAATTATTACACAACTTTTTGCTCTGGTTATAGCGGTATAAATCAGATTTTTATTCATTAATGGTCTTGGACCAGGTAAAAGAGGAATAATGACTGCCGGGTACTCACTTCCCTGAGACTTATGTATGGTAACAGCGTAGGCTAAATCAAGCTCATCCAAAACTTTAAATGGATAGTCAACTACTCTGTCATCGTCAAAGTGAACGGTTAAAATTTCGGTGTAGGTATTAATAGAAGATATTTCACCCATGTCACCGTTAAAGACCCCCATGCCGTGATCAGTAGAGTAAATTTCTCCCTTTTTGCATACTTGCCAAGGAAGCTGATAGTCATTTTTTATCTGCATGACCTTATCTCCCTCGCGGAAAAGTTTTTCTCCAAACTGTTTTTCTCTCTTTTCTGCAGAAGGTGGGTTTAGTGCTTCCTGTAAGGTTTTATTTAACTGCGTAACTCCAAGATTTCCTTTTTTGGTAGGAGTTAATACCTGTATTTCCTGAGAAGTTGAATTTACATATTTTGGAATCTTGTCTTTTACGAGTGAAATAGTCTCAGACGTAATTCTCTGTGCGTCATATCTTTTTAGCAGAAAGAAGTCGGCACTTTTATTATCAACAGTGACAGGCTCATCGTTTTGGATTTTGTGTGCGTTTATTACAATATCAGAAGATTCTGACTGACGGAAAATGTTTTTAAGGCACACAGAAGGGAAAGCTCCTGATGATAGGATATCTTTTAGTACATTTCCAGGACCGACACTTGGTAACTGGTTTGAGTCACCTACTAAAATAAGCTGGGTATTTCCAGAAATAGCCTTTAAAAGGGAATGGAATAAAAAGATGTCAACCATAGACATTTCATCAATAATTACAACATCTTCTTCGAGAGGATTTTCCTCATTCTTTTCAAACATACCACTTCGACCATCACCGGATAAGCCTTTTACTTCAAGGAGTCGGTGAATTGTTTTTGCAGGTCTGCCAGTAGCTTCTGTCATGCGCTTTGCAGCTCTTCCAGTAGGGGCAGCAAGTGCTATTTCGAGTCCTTGGTTTTCAAAGTATGAAATGATTGCTTTTATGGTGGTTGTTTTTCCTGTACCTGGTCCACCTGTTAGTACAAAAAGTCCGCATTTGGCGGCGAGCCTTATGGCGTCTTTTTGCAAACTATCAAGTTGGATGTCTTCGTCTTTTTCAAGAGAAGATAAGTGTTTTTCAACATTACTCTCATCAACTTCAAATGTGCGGTTTAACTCAAAAAGCATTGAAGCTGCGTTGTTTTCGCAGTGATAGAAAACAGGAGAATATATATTTTCACCAAGAATATATATTTTTTTGTCTATAGAAAGGTTTGTGTATAAAGAAGAAATCCATTCAGGGTCGACCTGGAGAATTTCGGCAGCGTTTCTGGTAAGTAACTCTGCTGGTAAATAAGTGTGACCTTCGTTCGCGGCAAGTTGAAGTGTGTACACAATACCACTTCTTAACCTGAAGTCTGAATCTACTTTAAACCCCATGTTTTTTGCGATTTCATCAGCAGTTTTGAAACCAAGTCCATCTACATCCTCGGCAAGTTGATATGGATTTTTGTTGATTACTTCATACAAACTATCGCCGTAGGTATCATAGATTCTTATAGACATTGCTGGCGAAATGCCTTTTTCCTGAAGAAAGAGCATGGCTTCGCGTAGCTGTTTTCTTTCCTGCATAATAAGCCCAATTTCTCTTGCTTTTTTGCTGGAAATGCCTTTTATCTCGGCAAGCCTTTCTGGTTCTTCATCAATAATTTTGAAGGTGTCTTTTTTGAAATGACGAACGATTCTTGCAGCTACAACTGGGCCGATACCTTTTATTGCACCTGACCCTAAATATCTTTCCATAGCAATTTCATCGGAAGGTGCAATAGGAGTGAAGGATACGGCTTTAAACTGGTGTCCGTAAGTTGAATGTTCAACGTAGTCGCCCTTTAATTTGAGGGCTTCTCCTTCGACGATAGAAGGGAAGGTGCCTACAACAACTTCCTCATCTTCCTCGGTATCAAGTTCAAATACAGTGTAGCCATTATCTTCTCTTCGGTAGATAATGTGACTTACTATTCCTTCAATTTCAATCATGTGGTAATTATACCACTATAAATAGGTTTTTTCTCTGATAGTTATGTTATAATGCCATAGTTATGAAGAAATTAACAAAGATAAAAATAGCCTTTTTTTTCCTTTTGTTTGTAGGAGCATTAGTATTTTTTGGCTTTAATAGTAATAGGATTGAGGAAAAGACAATTTCTGTTTTGCCAGAGTCGTCTTTGCCTACTATTACGCTGTCTTATTATGGGCATGATATGAATGAATTGTCCGGCTATGTTACTGAAATGGATACCGGATATATGCGTGAAGATATTTTGCCTATTGAGGATGACCGAACTGTGTCATTCACTATAGATTCAGCAAGATCTAAAATATCGGACTTGAATTTTGAAATCAGGCCTTTAGATAATTCCCGCCAGATACAGGGTGATGACATAACAGATATTAAGCAAAAAGGTGATAAGTTATCGGCAAGTTTCAAAGTTTTAAACCTTGTTGAACAGGGGCAGGAGTACCTTCTTGTATTCCATTTAAAAGCAGATGACAGGGATGTGAATTACTATACCCGAATAATGTATTCTCCAAAAAGTGCAGTTGATGAGTGCATTAATTTTGCTATGGATTTCCATAACTACACTATGGATAAAGAAAAAGCACTTGAGCTAAAAACCTTTATGGAGCCTGATAGAAATAAAGATAATAGTTCTCTTCACGATGTGACAATAAAGTCTTCTTTAAAACAGCTTGCGTGGGGAGATTTGGATTTTGTTCAGGATGGGGATATATATATGGAAGTGTCAGAAATTGGCACTGCGGCATGTGAGATAACCTTCTTTTATGATGTTGTTCGACAGGGCGAGGAATCGCGAGAGAAGATAGAAGTTAAAGAATTTTATCGCGTAAGAAAGGGAGAGGACAGAGTATATCTTCTTGATTTTGAGAGAACTCTTGATGAGGAATTCTCTATGTCTGGATTCCAGGGTAAGGATAATATTATAAAACTTGGCATCGTTTCTCCGGAGGTGAATTATAAGTACAACGATATAGGAACTATTTGTGCTTTTGAACAGGATGGAGATTTATACATTTATTCTGAAGATGATAATACCATTACAAAAGTATTTTCATTTAAGGGGAAAAATAACAGGGACAGCTATAGAAACTATGGAATAAAGATTCTTACTATAGATGGTACTGGAATGATGGACTTCCTTGTTTACGGCTATATGGGAGCAGGTGAAAGAGAAGGCCAGGTTGGAGTTAGTCTTTATCATTATGATGAGACAAGCGAAGAAATTGAGGAACGCGTATTTATAGCGTCTAATCGAAATGCAACGGTTCTTGAAGCTGATATGAAGGACCTTTTCTATGAAAACGCACATAACGAAGTTTTTATACTTATCGACGGTGTACTTGAGAAGATAAATATTAACACAGGAGAAACGAGTCAGCTTTTGACGGGACTTGTTCCTAAAAATTATTCAGTTTCTGATAGTGGAAGGTTTATAGCGTACATTGAAGATGGTGATTCTAAAACTGTACATATATTGGATTTAAAAGATGGTGATTTAAAAGATATATCAGCACCATCGGGAGCTTCTATAATTCCTTTGTTGTTTATGCAGGAAGATTTTGTATATGGAATTGCAACAAAAGAAGATATTGCCAATTATGATGGTGAAGGTGTTCCTATGTATTCTGTTAGAATCGTTGATGCACAAAAAGGCGAAGATGGAATACTGAAGGATTACAGGAAAGCGGGATTTTATGTGACAAACGTGAATCTTGACGGATACACTCTCTACCTGGATAGAATACAGATGTTTGAGGGCGGTGGCATACAAGAGGCAAAACAGGATACCATCATGAATAGCCAGGGCGAGGACATGAACAAAGTAAAGGTTGCTGTTACTATGGATGAAGTAAAGCAATCAGTAGTGTCTTTGGTGTTACAGGATAGGGAAGACTTGTCGGATGAAGAAAGGCCGAATATACGAAGAACTGTTTCGTCTCAAGTTGATTCAAAACCTACTCTTGTTACCCTTCCAGAAGAGGATTTCCTTGACTGTTATTATACTTATCGTGGACCAAGTGCAGTTTTGGCCACAAGCGATCCGACAGAGGCAATTATGCTTGCTCATGAAGTGATGGGACAGGTTGTTGATGGAAAAGCAAATACTATATGGAAAAGAGGTCGTTTGGCGTATAAGAATAATATAGGCGTGAAGGTAGGAAGTTCTGATGCTGAAAGTGGCAATGTTGCAAAATGCCTAAGTGCAATTTTGGATCTTGAAGGCGAAAATATTCAGGTTGAATCCTTGCTTGCTACCGGAAGAAGCCCTGCCAGCATTCTTCAAAGTACATTAAAGGAAATGATTGTTTTGGATCTGACAGGAGTTAATCCTGAGCAGGTTATGTATTATATAAGCAAGGGAACCCCTGTATATACTATGTTAGGAGAAAACAATCCTGTCCTTCTTGTTGGGTATGATAATTTTAATTTTTCATACTTTGATCCGTCTTCGGAAACAATAAAGAAAGTTGGTCAGGAAGATGCCAAAGAACTCTGTGATTTAGGCTTAAACGTTTTCGTTGCATACTTGCGATAGCAAATTGCACAACCTGCTATAAAATCTTGTTGTGAAATTAAGCAAACTCAACATAAATCAAATAAACATATTGAAAAGTCTTGGTTTATCAGCTATATTTTTAAAGTCCTAAATTATTTGAAAGAGGAAGTTAAAGTGGCTAATAAGGAAATTACAATTTCCGGCGTTTCAAAACATTCTAATCCAATTGCTGAATTAGTACAGGTTGCTTATCAGTATGAGAGTGAGATAATATTAGAAAGTAACAATCGCCGAATTAACGCTAAAAGCATTATGGGCATTATGGCATTCGAGCCATGTTCAGGAATGAAAGTAAATATTGTTACCTCTGGGGATGACGAACAGGCAGCTTTAGAGGCAATGGAAGCTTTTTTAGTGTGTTAACTAACGACAAGTCAAAAAGGAGAAGAAAATGGCAGACGTTAAGAAGACCGCTACCGCTAAGGCAGCAGAAGTAAAGGAAGTAGTAAAGAAGGAAGAGGCAAAGGCAGTTGAGGCAGCAAAGACTGTTGAGACTAAGGCTAAAGAGACCGCAGCAAAGGCTAAGACTACTGCAAAGAAGACTGCTACTAAGACAGCAGCAAAGGCAAAGTCTACCGCAGCAAAGGCTAAGACCACTGCAAAGAAGACTGCTACTACCGCTAAGACAGCAGCAAAGAAGACCGCTACCACAGCTAAGGCTACTGTAGCAGCAAAGAAGACTGCTATCGTACCTGAGATTTATGTACAGGCTGGTGGCAACCAGGCAGAGCTTAACACCATCATCGAGAATGTTAAGAAGCAGTACATCGCAGAAGGTGGCAAGACCATCAATAAGGTAGAGATTTATCTTAAGCCAGAAGATGGTGCAGCATACTACGTAATCAACGGCAAGAATGCTGGTCAGGTAAACCTTTGCTAATATCTGATAAATATAAACATTAAGGTCTCGTCTTTGACGAGGCCTTTTTTATTACAAAAAAAGGTTCCGCATCTTGCGGAACCTTCTGGTATAAAGACTTTTGAAATTATTTCTGATCTGCCATGTATTTAGCGATGAGACGCTGAATACGATCGTATGGATTAAGCAGGCTCGAAATAGTGTTGTCGTGGTTAAGTGTATCGATGATGTAAGCGATATACTTAGACATATCACAGTTGATGTACCAGTCGCGAGAAAGGAGCTCAGGGGTCTGGTAGGTAAGGTTTGTTGTAGCAACCTTGAAAATAAGACCTTCTTCAACTGCTTTATCAAATTTTTCGAGACCGTTAGTGAAAAGACCAAAGGTTGATACTGCAATGATTCGACCAGCGTTTCTCTTTTTGAGCTCTCTTGCAACATCAATCATTGACTCTCCTGATGAAATCATATCGTCAACGATGATGACATCTTTGTTTTCAAGATTTGAACCAAGGAACTCATGAGCTACGATTGGATTACGTCCGTCAACAATCTTTGAGTAGTCGCGACGCTTATAGAACATACCCATATCGACGCCGAGAACGTTTGCAAGATATACAGCTCTGTTTGTACCACCTTCATCTGGTGAAATAATCATTAAGTGATCGGCATCAAATGTAATGTCTTTTACATCACGACAGATTCCCTTGATGAACTGATATGCAGGAGTTACAGTCTCAAATCCTGAAAGTGGGATAGCGTTCTGTACTCTTGGATCGTGTGCGTCGAAGGTGATTATGGAATCTACGCCCATTCCGATGAGCTCCTGAAGTGCTAGTGCACAGTCGAGAGATTCACGGTCACTTCTTTTGTGCTGACGTCCTTCATAAAGGAAAGGTATGATAGCGGTAATGCGTTTTGCTTTTCCTTCAGCGGCAGCAATGATACGCTTTAAGTCCTGATAGTGGTCATCTGGTGACATGTGGTTGATGTTTCCACATACCTTGTATGTGAGGCTGTAGTTGGTAACATCTACCATGATATATAAGTCATATCCACGAATGGACTGTTTTAAAACACCTTTAGCTTCTCCGGTTCCGAATCTAGGAACTTCGGCATCTACAATGTAAGAATCGCTTTTATATTTTGAAAGCTCCATGGTGCTTTCATGGTTGTGTACTCTGTTTGATCTCCATGAAACAAGGTAGTCATCAACCTTTTTTCCAAGCTCTGTACAGCTCTTGAGGGGTACTAGTCCCAAGTCTCCAACAGGGATGGAATTGAGCATGAGTTCATCGTTTGGCATTTTGTCCTCCAGTCTTTATTAACATTTGATTCTGTGGTCAGACCCAAAGAAATGGAAATTCTTGTAGTCGCCTATTATGCGAGAAGAAACTCTCTCGCTGTAAATATCTCTGATTTGTGAGATATCTAAGTTTGAAGTGATAACGGTTGAGAGCCCTGAATTAAGTCTCTCGTCTATAAGTGTTAGAACAAGGCTTGGTGTGTTTCTTGTAGAATAATCTGCACCAAGATCATCTAAAACTAAAAGCTCACAGTCAAAAAGTCTTTCGTACATGGCACCCTTCTCCCCAGTTTTATCGTTGAAACGCTGATAGCATAAGTCGATAAATTCTGGTGTCTTGACGAAAACAGCTGAATAACCTTTATTAATTATTTCTGTGGCAATGCAGCAGGCGAGGTGAGTTTTTCCTGTACCTGTGTCACCAAAAATAAAGAAGTTTGATTTATCTGGGAAGCTCTCAACAAACCTTTTGGCTGCATTTAAAGCTGCCTCTGCGGATTGTCTGCTGGTTCTTCCGGTGATATCAGTCTTTGTTTCTTCGTAACAATCAATAGAAAAGTCTGAAAAGGTTTTTTGCAGTCTTTTTTCCATATTTGACTGGTGGAATAAAAGCGCGTTAGAGGCTTTTATGAAACAATGACATTTTACTCCCTCGACAATGCCCTTATCCTTGCAGTCATTACAAGTGTACGGAACATCAAGATAATTCTCAGGGAATCCGTTTTCCTTAAATAAAGAAACTTTTTTTGCTTCTAAAGATGATATTTCGTTTTTGACAGATGCGACATCTCCGCCTTTTAATTCGACGCGAGCCATATTTATATAAGCATCTCTAATAGCATCATCTAATGAACGAAGGGATGGAATGACATCATAAAGTCTTTTTTGCCTAGCATCTAACTCGCGTTCTCTTTCAATCTGACGCTCGTCATAACGCTTCATAAGGTCATTAAATTGACTGTTGCTTAGTGCCATATTATTCTCCAGATGAAAGAAGTAATTTCTTCATGAGTTCATCGTCATAGCTGTCTGATCTAGAGGTAAAGCCAAATTTTTCGTTTGATGCTTTGGCCTTTGATGAAGACTGATGTGCTTTGTCTAGTGGCTCGATATCGTTAAGATGCTTAACGCCAGCTGCATACCAGTCACTTAAAATTGTATCCACATATTTAAATGATGGGGAACTGATTTGAGCAATGGTTCTGTTGCAGGCCTCTTTGATTATATCAAGGGAAAATGCATATTCCTGGGACCATTTGGTTACGTAACCTATTTCGTCCGCAACAAGCTTTCTGCCAGTAATTCCAAGGGAATTCATAACGGTATAATAAGCCATATTGTGAACTTCTGCTTTTGTCTTTGCCTGCTCGACGGTATGGATTCCTTCGGAATACCAATTCTGAGCAACAGCATTCATATAATGAAAACTCTGGTGATTTGAAGCGAGGCAGCTTTCAATAAGGTGCTCGATTAAATCAACAGGCATGCTTAAATCTTCGTACCAGTAAAGCAGGGTCTCTAAGTCGCTATAGCTTAAAGGCTTGCTTAAATAAGTCTGGGTGGCGAATATTAATTCGTCAACGCCTTCTTTTTCTTTGAAATTTTCTAATTCCTGTGAAGAAAAAGTATGTGCTTTTGGAATTGCCACAGTAAGAGTCTGGTCAGGTATAGGGGCAGTCTTTGCCTCGACAGCTGGTTTAACAGGCTTTGGGCTTTGTGTGGTCTCTCCCATAGAAAGAACACCTGCTTTTTCCCAGTATCTAAGAGCTCTTAATATGTCAGCTTCTGTGTAATCTAATGCATCAGCGATGGAGCCTACACTTAAATCCTTTCCTTCGCTTCCAGCATTACGCAGAAGATAAATATATACTTTTACAAAATCTCCGTTTGCCTTTGGTAAAAGTTCGTCAATAAAAGTATTAGGAACCAAAGTTACTGACGGAAATTCGTTTGTGTTTACGTGTATCATTTTATTTCCTTTCCAAGCGGAGGAAATTATAACACACTAGCTCCCTCAAAAAAAGTGTCCCGGTTCCGTGAAGCCTTGTAAATAAAGGGTTTTGAGGGACGTTGATATTGTTAATAAATCATGTAAAATGCCAAGAAATAGGTGTTTTTTTGCAATGGTTTTACACAAAAATAGGAGGGCGTAATGCCTCCTATTTGGTGTTCATATTGTTAATAAGTTCTCCAGAAAGGAGATTTTCGCCGATTTCAACTACATTTCCGGCACCCATAGTTATCAACAAGTCATCGTTCACACAATTTTTTAATAAAAATTTTTCTATTTCTTCGAATGACCCAAAATAGTGACACTCAGTGCCTAATTTATCAATTTTCTCCTTTAAATCCAAGGATGAAATTCCGATAGTATTCTTTTCTCTTGCAGCATATATATCTGCAAGAACTACAATATCAGAAGCAGATAAAGCTTTGGCAAAATCATCCAAGAAAGCTTTCGTTCTTGTGTAGGTGTGAGGCTGGAAAACGGTTATGATGCGATTGTGTTCAACTTTCTTTGCTGCTGATAATGTTGCTGCAATTTCTGTTGGATGATGCGCATAGTCGTCAAGAATGGTTACGCCATTTATAACACCCTTTTTCTCGAATCTTCGGTCTGCTCCAGAAAAAGAAGCTAAACCTTTTTGAATATCAGAAAAATCTATGCCAAGTTCAATTGCAAGAGCTGCAGCTGCAAGTGCATTGCAAACGTTGTGGTTGCCTGGTACATTTAGTGAAATTTTGCCGTATTCTTTTCCCTTGTATGCAAACTCAAACTGCCCCATTCCAAATTTGTCAAATTCCAGATAGAAAGGATGAGCATCTGCATCGTCTGAAAGTCCAAAGGTTATTACATTTGCATCAGCAGTTTTTGTGATCTCGTCATGATTTTCGATATCAGTATTTATAAAAATCAGACCATCATTTTTTGTGTTGCATGCAAATTTGCCAAAGGAGTTTCTGATGTCATTTAAATCCTTAAAGAAATCCATGTGGTCTTCTTCGATATTCAGAATAATATTGTACTTTGGATAGAAGCTTAAGAAACTGTTTGTGTATTCGCATGCTTCAGCTACAAAATAATCAGACTGTCCAATTCGGATATTTCCATCGATTGCCTTAAGAATACCACCCACAGTAATGGTTGGATCCTTTGCTGCTGCAAGAAGGATGTGGCTAACCATTGATGTTGTTGTGGTCTTGCCATGAGTTCCGCAAACACAGATAGATGAAGCAAAATTTTCCATGATTTCGCCCAAAAGATCCGCTCTGGACATACATGGAATACCAATTTCTTTTGCTCTGTTAAGTTCAGGATTATCCTGGGAAATTGCTGCAGTATAAACCAAAAGATCAATGTCCCCGGTTATGTTCTCTGCCACCTGAGAATAGAAAACTTTTGCTCCCATTCCCTCAAGCTCAGTTGTAAGAGCTGACTTTTTGGAATCAGAGCCAGAAATCGTAAAGCCTCTGTTTATAAGAATCTGAGCAAGGCCACTCATACTTATGCCGCCAATGCCCATAAAATGTACATGAATTGGATTATTAAAAGAAATCTGATACATATTGTCTTCCTATTTATTAATAGATATAAACCGTTGATAATTATAAGTCGAGAAGGCTTTAATTTCAATTATTTAAGAAAAGTTAACCTTGTAAAAATACCCAAAAATTTTGCCGTTTTTGCAAAAAAATTGTCTGCAAGTTGCATTGAGTTGGAAGCATTTGTGCGCCTATGTGTAAAATGCACAAAATATAGGGACAAATGGAAAGTATTTTGTATAAAATGTTGCAAATAATATGAGACTTTGGTACAATGTCATTACTCAAAAAATAATCGCAGAGGGGTGATGAAAATGAAAAAGGAAATGATAGCCATGCTTCTTGCTGGTGGTCAGGGTAGCCGATTAGGTGTTCTGACAGCGGACATGGCAAAGCCTGCAGTTCAGTTTGGCGGAAAATATCGTATTATTGATTTCCCACTTTCTAACTGCATTAATTCAGGCATCGATACAGTAGGTGTTCTTACCCAGTATCAGCCGCTTCGTCTTAATACCCACATAGGAATTGGTATTCCTTGGGACTTGGATCGAAATTACGGTGGGGTTTCCGTTCTTCCTCCATATGAAAAAGGTGAGAATAGTGAGTGGTATACAGGTACCGCTAACGCAATCTATCAGAACCTTCGTTTCATTGAGGAGTATGATCCAGAGTACGTTTTAATTCTTTCAGGAGATCACATTTATAAGATGGATTACGAGGTTATGCTCGATTTCCACAAGTCTCATAATGCAGATATCACCATCGCAACTATGCCTGTACCTTGGGAAGAGGCATCAAGATTTGGTCTTGTTGTTGCAGATGAGGACGGCCGCATTACTGAGTTTGAGGAGAAGCCAGCTAATCCAAAGAGTAATCTTGCTTCCATGGGTATTTATATTTTCAATTGGAAGACACTTAAGCAGTCACTCCTTGATAAGTCAGAGCAGCCTAATTGCGATTTCGGTAAGCATGTTATTCCATATTGCCATGAACAGGGTAAAGGGGTTTACTCATGGCAGTTTACAGGTTACTGGAAAGATGTAGGAACATTAGGCTCTTACTGGGAAGCAAATATGGAGCTTGTTGATCTTGTTCCAGAGTTCAACCTCTATGAGGAGTATTGGAAGATTTACACCCAGTATGACAACATCGAGCCACAGTATATTGCAGACTCTACCAAGATTGAACGAAGCATCATTGGTGAGGGCGCAGAAATCTATGGTGAGGTTATAAATTCAGTTCTTGGCGCCGGTGTAAGTATTGGAAAAGGTACTGTAGTACGTGATTCAATCATCATGCAGAACACCAAGATTGGCGAAAACTGTACTATTGATAAGTCAATCGTAGCTGAGAAGTGCTCTATTGGTGACAACGTAATGTTTGGCGTTGGAGAGTCAAAAGAAAGCAAACTTAATGCTAGTGTTTATGCTTTTGATTTAGTTACTGTTGCTGAGGGCTCAGTTATTCCTTCTGGCGTTCGTGTCGGCAAGAATACAGCTATTAAGGGCGTGACCTGTGAAGCTGATTATCCAGATCATATGCTGGATGGCGGTGAGTTTATTTTGAAGGAGGGTCAGGCATAATGAAAGCAGTAGGTATTATTTTAGCCGGCGGAAATAACAGCCGTATGGAGTCGCTTTCAAACAAGCGTGCAATCGCTGCAATGCCTGTTTGTGGAAGCTACAGATGTGTAGATTTTGCTTTATCAAATATGACCAATTCTGGTATCAAGACTGTTGCAGTTTTAAGCCAGTACAACGCTCGTTCATTAAATGAGCATCTCTCATCTTCAAAGTGGTGGGATTTTGGTCGTAAGCAAGGCGGTTTATACGTATTCACTCCTACCGTTACAGCTACCAATAGCTGGTGGTATCGTGGAACTGCTGATGCGATTTGGCAGAACCTTGATTTCTTAAAGAAACGTCATGAGCCATATGTAGTAATTGCAAGTGGTGATTGTGTTTATAAGCTTGATTATGACAAAGTTCTTGATTATCACATCGAGAAGAAGGCAGATATCACTGTTGTTTGCAAGGAAATGCCTGCAGGAACAGATGTTAGCCGCTTCGGTGTTGTACGCATGAACGAAGAGTCTAGAATTACTGAGTTTGAAGAAAAGCCAATGGTTGCTCATTCAAATACAGTTTCATGTGGTATCTATGTAATTCGTCGTCGTCAGCTTATTGAAATGCTCGAGAAGTGTGCAGAAGAGAATCGTTGGAATTTTGTAAATGACATCATCCTTCGTTATAAGAACCTTAAGAGAATCTATGCATACAAGACTGACGGATACTGGAGCAACATTTCTACTGTTGATTCATACTATGACACCAACATGGATTTCTTAAAGCCAGATGTTCGTAAATACTTCTTCAAAGATGAGCCTAGGATTTACTCTAAGCAGGAAGATTTACCTCCAGCAAAGTACAATGCAGGTTCTTCTGTAAGCAACAGTCTTATTTCAGCAGGCTGTATTGTTAATGGTAAGGTTGAGAATTCACTCCTTTTCAAAAACGTATACGTTGGAAACAACTGCGTAATCAAAAACTCAATCATCCTTAACGAAGTTTACATTGGAGATAATACTCATATTGAGAATTGTATCGTTGAGAGCCGTGACACCCTTAAGGCAAATATGTACTATAGCGGTGATGATGGTATTAAGATTATTGCTGAACACAATAAGCGCTACAATATCTAAATAACTAAAAGTATCTAAGCCCCCTTGCGATGCAAGGGGGTTTTCTTTATTATTAAGACACATAAAAAGTGAGGAAAGATATGATACTTATAGCAGGACTTGGAAATCCAGGATTAAAATATAATAAGACCAGACACAATATGGGGTTTGACTGTATAGATGAGCTGGCAAAAAAATATGACATAAAGATTCGTGAAAAGAAATTCAAGGCACTTATCGGAACAGGAATGATTAATGGCCAAAAGGTTATCCTTATGAAGCCACAGACATATATGAACCTGTCAGGAATTGCAATTGGCGAAGCTGTCAGATTTTACAATCTTGATCCTGAAGAAGAACTTATAGTTCTGTGTGATGATATAGCTACCGACCTTGGTGATATAAGAGTGCGTGCAAAGGGAAGTGCCGGTGGTCATAATGGCCTTAAGAATATTATTGAACAGACTGGTACACAGGGCTTTACGAGAGTAAGGTTAGGCGTTGGCGATTCTTTCAAGGAAGGTGCTTTGGCGGATCATGTTCTGGGTCATCTAAAGAAAAATGAGAGAGCTCTTGCTGAGGAAGCATTTGAAAATGCGATTAAGGCAACGGAGCTTATTATTGACGGAAATATAGAAAAAGCAATGAATGACTTTAATAAAAAGAGGTCAAAAGAGTGATATCTTTTTCAGAAAGAATTTTAAAACTTCAACAGATTGAGGAACTTCAAAAGGTAAGGAAAGATTCTGGAATCTACGAATTATCCGGAGTTATAGACCCTGCTAAGGCAGGGCTTTCTTTCGTTCTCACAAAAGAGGAAGAAAAGTCTTTAGTTATTATTACTTATTCGGAGGCAAGAGCAAAAGAACTTGTTGAAGATTTGTCTGCATACAGAGATGAGGTTTTGCATTTCCCGGCAAAAGACCTTCTTTTTTATGGTGCAGATATTAAATCAAACGATTTATCCATAAAGAGAATGGAGACTTTAAAAAGTGTCATCAGAGGGAACAATGTCGCAGTTGTTGTTACTGTTGATGCACTTATGAATAAGCTTGTTCCCAAAAGAGTGATGGATAAGCACACTTTTGAGCTTGCTGAAGGGGATATATTTGATCCAAAAGATTTGACAGAAAAGCTCATTTCTTTTGGATATTTAAGAGTGCCAAGAGTTGAACATCCTGGTGAATTTTCCGTAAGAGGCGGCATTATGGATGTTTTTGCTGTCACCAAAGAAGAGCCAGTACGAATCGAGTTTTGGGACGATGAGATCGATACCATAAGGTGGTTTGATGCAGAAAGTCAAAGGTCTGATGAGAGAGTTGACAGTATAAGAATCTTCCCGGCAAGGGAGGCAATGATTGCCAAAGAGGACTTGGAAAAAGGCCTAAATGAAATTAGAAAAGATGCTAAAGCGAGGATTGAGGCCTTGCGTGCAGGTATGGAAACTGAAGAGGCATACAGGCTTATGCAGGAGTTAGAAGTCTTGGATAAAGGCGCTGGCGATCTTGGTGATATACCTGATTTTGAATCTTATCTGCCTTATTTTTACAAGGATGCACAGAGCCTTTTGGATTATTTTACCAAGGATACGGCATCTGTATTTGTTGATGAGTACTCGCGAGTAAAGGAAGCTGCAAAAGAGCTATATAGAGAGTTCCAAAGTAGCATGGAGTACAGGCTTAACAAAGGATATATTCTTGAAAAACAGCGTGAGCTCATCTTTGCTCCAGACGAGATTTTTGCAAAACTTAAAAACTTTTCTACTACACTTTTATCCACTTTATCAGGAAGGACCGATGGAATAAAAGTAAAGGAAGCTTTTTCGGTAAATACAAAATCTGTAAGTTCTTATAACTCTAATGGAGAACTTTTCCTAAAAGAGTTAAAAGACTTTGAAAAGAGAAATTACGCTGTAGCAGTAATTTCACCATCTGCATCAAGAGCAAAGAGAATCGCAGATGAATTAAATGACGAAGGTCTTCATGCGGCTTACAGAGAGGGCGTGTTGACAGATGTTTCTAACGGAATAATTCTTACTACCTATGGAAGTCTGCGTACCGGTTTTTCATATCCTGATGCGGGATTTGCCATCATATCCGAGAGTGATATCTACGGCAAAAAGAAAAAGCGTCACAGGAAAAAATTTACCGGCGGTGAGAAAATAGGTAATTTCAGCGACCTTCATGTTGGTGATTACGTAGTTCATGAAAATCACGGCGTGGGTATATACAGGGGTGTAGTTAAAGAAGAAATAGATCATGTGATTCGTGATTATATTCAGATTGAGTATGCAAAAAATGGAAAGCTTTACACACCTGTAACACAGCTGGATATGATTCAGAAATATTCGGCAAAGGATGGTGCGAAGCCGAAGTTAAACACTCTTGGAGCTCCGGAGTGGACAACAACAAAGGCGAGAGTTAAAGCTGCAACAGAAGAAATAGCGCAGGAACTTGTCGATTTATACGCCGTTAGAAGTAATATTTCTGGTTATGCATTTAGTAAGGATACTCCTTGGCAGCAGGAATTTGAGGAGGCTTTTCCTTTTGAGGAAACTGACTGCCAGCTCACAGCGATAGAAGATACAAAAAGGGATATGGAGAGCAACAAAATCATGGATAGACTTATCTGTGGTGATGTTGGATTTGGAAAGACTGAGGTTGCTATACGTGCCGCGTTTAAGGCTGTTCAGGATGGTAAACAGGTTGCCATTCTGGCACCAACTACAATTCTGGCTCAGCAGCATTATCATACATTCCTTGAGAGAATGAAAAGCTACCCTGTAAAGGTGGGTCTTATGTGTCGTCTTCGCACGGAGGCTGAAAATAAAAGGACGGCAGTGGAAGTAAAAGCAGGTGTAACTGATATTGTAATTGGTACCCACAGGCTTTTATCCAAGGATGTTGAATACAAAGATTTAGGTCTTTTGATTGTTGACGAGGAGCAGAGATTTGGTGTTACTCACAAGGAAAAAATCAAAGGATTAAAGAAAAATGTTGATGTTCTTTCTCTTTCAGCTACACCTATCCCAAGAACGCTTCACATGAGTCTTGTTGGAATAAGGGATATGAGTCTTTTGGAAGAAGCTCCTGCCGAAAGAAGCCCTATTCAGACCTATGTCATGGAATATGATGAGGAGATGATAAGAGAGGGTATCGAGAGAGAGCTCGCAAGAGGTGGTCAGGTGTATTTTGTCCACAACAGGGTGCGAGATATAGCAGAAACAACCTTAAAGCTTAGAGAGCTTTGCCCAGATGCAACGATTGAATATGCACATGGAAAAATGAGCCAGCAGCGCATTGAGGACATCATGTACGAGTTCGTAAATGGTGAGATAGATGTTCTTGTTGCTACTACCATAATTGAAATTGGACTGGATATTCCAAATGTAAATACCATAATCATTCAGGATGCAGAAAACTTCGGACTTTCTCAGCTTTATCAGTTACGAGGCAGAGTGGGTAGAAGTTCAAGGTCAGCTTACGCATTTCTTTTATATAAGAGAAATAAAATGCTTCGTGAGGAAGCAGAAAAAAGGCTTTCTGCAATACGAGAGTTTACCGAACTTGGAAGTGGATTTAAGATTGCAATGCGTGACCTTGAAATTCGAGGTGCAGGAAATATGCTCGGCGAGGCACAAAGTGGTCACATGGAAGCTGTAGGATACGATTTGTACTGTAAGATGCTTGCGGATGCAGTTGCACATGTAAAGGGTGAAATTGTTGAAGAGTCTTTTGAGACTAAGATGGATATAGCTATCGATGCGTTTATATCTCCAAATTACATTCCGGATGAATTGCAAAAGATTGAGATTTATAAACGTATAGCTTCTCTTTCTTCTGATGAGGAGATGGAGGACTTGAAGGAAGAATTAATTGACAGATTCGGTGATTACCCTAAGAGCGTTGAAAATCTATTCCTTATCTCGAAATTAAAATCAATGGCTCATAAATGTTATTTTACTGATGTCATTATGAGGGGTGAAACATTTACATTTAAGTTTTATCCGGAAACAAAGATAAACGGAGCTGGATTGATTGAAATATTAAAAGAATATGAAAACTATATTGATTTCTATCCAAAGTATGATCCACCAGAGCTTGTTTATTCACCTTACAGAAACTCAAATGATAGAAAAGTTCAGATAATGGCAAAACTTGAGGAACTATTGACACGCCTTGTAAAAAGTTTGATAATAGCCTGAGTTTATCCTTAAAAGGAGAGTTATAAAATGAAGAATAATAAGTTAAT
>JAKSSE010000027.1 GCA_024403255.1 Lachnospiraceae bacterium | reverse complement strand
AGATTTGCTTACAGCTTCCTTCAGATTCCACCTCACGATGGACACCCTTGCTGTTTGGCTATACATTTCCCACTATCAGGGCATGTTCGGGACTTGCACCCGTTAGAGCGCGCCCATGGCGCGCAAACATAAAAAAGACGCCCCCTGTAGGGGAGCGCCTTTGCTCAAAATTTTATTTTTTTGTTGGTCTGTACAAATGACGAGGAATTCCATCAACCATGATTGGTGAAACATCACCCTGAATAAGAGGTCTTACATAAGTGATAAAGTCATCAGTGATGTAGGAACCGTCTTTTGAAATCCACTCCTTTGGAACAAGCTTTTCGTCGTTTGCAATCTTGTGAACATCCTTAACTTCAGTTCCGCACTGGTATGGATCATCAGAATGACGAACCAAAACAACCATCTTTCCGGTATCGCCTTCATCAGCTGCAAGCACCGCTGCACCACCAACCTGATATGCTTCAAGAATATCAACACGAGATGCCAAATGAGAACCTGCTCTTTGCAAAGTTGAAAGCTCAATTCCACGAGTCTTACATCCGAGCTTATTTCCAATGTAGTTTGCCAAAAAGCTTGCTGTACCGGTGAGCTGCTTATGTCCAAATGCATCTACAAAGTCTGAATTATTGCCAAGCTCACAGATGTACTTTCCGTCTTTATCGTGAATACCCTCTGAAACGCAAACAACAACGGAACTCTTCTGCTCTACAAGCTTCTTAACTTTTGCTTCAAACTTCTTTAAATCAAAGGTGATTTCTGGAAGATAAATAAGATCAGGTCCATCGCAATCCTCGCCCTTTGCCAAAATTGAGGCTCCGGTAAGCCAGCCCGCATTACGTCCCATTATTTCTATGATAGTAACTACACCACCACTATATTCAAGGCAGAGGCTATCTCTTATTACTTCCTTTACAGAAGTGCCAATATATTTCGCCGCACTACCATAACCAGGAGTATGATCGGTAAGTGCAAGATCATTATCAATAGTCTTTGGACAACCAATAAATCTTATCTCTGATCCTGTTAAAATAGCATAATCTGAAAGCTTCTTTATAGTATCCATCGAATCATTGCCACCGATGTATACTAAAGCTTCGATTTCAAGTTTATCAAGAATCTCAAATATTTTCTTGTAAATTTCCATATCCTTATGGATGTCTGGAAGTTTATATCTGCATGATCCAAGATATGCAGCTGGGGTTCTTTTCAAAAGTTCAACGTCAAGGTCATTTCTGATATGTTCTGAAAGATCAATGTAATTTTCTTTCAGAAGACCTTCAATGCCATGTAACATACCATAAACCTTCTTTGCCCCACGGTCTATGGCGGTACGGTAAACACCAGCTAGTGATGAATTGATGGCCGCAGTAGGGCCACCCGACTGTCCTACAATAACATTTCCCTTCATACATTACCCTCCTCATAATTATAAATATTTAAACTACTGATTTATTATGCACAGATACTAGCTTATAGCATTAGTATATGCTGACCAGTAAGAATTTATGTATTCTTCCGAGCATTTCCCCTGTAGATAATCTCTCAGTTGCTCTATTTCATCATATAATTCCACCGCTCTATAACCTTTATCAGCGCATTTGTCATCTAATAGAATCATCTTCACTAATTTCTTTATATTTTCCAAATAGAATTCACCATTATCTTTTTGGCTCTCTCCTCTGACAAACTTTTCATGTGCACGAATCAGCCTCTGCACATCACCATCTATATTTGACATCTGCTCAAAAAAAGATAATTTATTCCACGTCTGCTGTGTCATAATAGCACCTAATAAACCCACTTAACTAATATACCATTCAAAGTTTCTATAACAGCTTCATCCTGTAATAATCTGCCATGTCCACCCAACACTTTATTTCTTTCAATATTCGGATGAGCCTCCCACACAACATAAGGGGTCTCCTCATCTATCATAATGTTCCCACCATAAATATCTTCATATTCAGAACCATCATCATATAAAACATGTTCCATATCGATATGCATTTCTTCATCTATACATACCACACGTCTCTTTATATCTATACAAAATTTTATCATATCCGGAAAAAATTTATTTCCTTCATTAATCAACTTTTCTAATTCTATAGATTCTTTTAAAATCATTATAGTCTCCAATAGCTATTGCTTTTCAAAACTTGTATCTTTATTAATTTTATATTTGATAGACAAATTTCTCAACCATTATTTAAAAGTTAAACAAAAGAAGGAATAAAAGGGGAAGAGGGGATCGAAGTCTCGGCAAGTCGGAGACTTGCCTCGGTCGGCGCTCCTGCTCCGCAGGGTCGTCCACTGGACGACCGCGCCCCCATTAACGGCTGCGCCGTTAATACTTCGATTCCCTTTTTCTCAGATAAAAAAATAGATGTGACCGAAGTCACATCTATTTTTTTAGCAGGGGAAGAGGGGATCGAACCCCCATTAACGGTTTTGGAGACCGTCGCACTACCATTGTACTATTCCCCTAGGGACGCCGATTATATTATCAATATCAGCCCCAATTGTCAAGTATTCTTTTTTGAGCACCACCATGTTCCAGCCCCGGTGATAACAAGTATTAATACCACAACGACTGTATTAAGTACTAAACTTGGTTCTAAAAACTCATATAAAATAATGCCCAAAGTTTGGCGGACAACATAGTGGATCAAGAAAATGTACATTGCAAGATTTCCAAAGCTAACCATAACTTCATTTTCTAAAGCCAATGTAATATAACCTCTTGAAATTGCGAAAACATAAATCACAAGACCTGAAGCGACCAAGTAGATTGCATTCTTTATTTCAGAAAGTTCTCCATAAAAAATACGATTTCCTAAAACTGTTGCAAGTAATGCAAAAAGAAGTGTCGCCCCCTCTAAAATGGTCGCCTTAACTTTATCTGTAATCTCACTTTGTTTTGAAACCACATCAGCTATAAGCATGCCTAAAAACAGATGAAATACTCTCATATATGGTGAACCATGTGACAAATCCAAAGTAAGACCACCTGGCATGAACGAATTCTCGAGTGCCGCAAAACCTCTGTGAACTACACATGCCAAACCAAAGGTAATAGCCATCGCATATAGAACAAAATCCTTTTCTCTTATAATTTTATTAAGCTTCTCAAGCAACGGAAAAAGCATATACAAAATGAAAAGGCATGATAAAAACCAGGCAACGCCATTAAGTCCATGGCTTACAGCCAGAAGTCCTGATGCAGACTGAAGTAGGGTCGGTGCGATAAGAATATTTACTCCAGTTTTTACAGTTGCAGCAAGTACAGACTGACCTCTAAAAACCTTTTCCAATAAATCCGCCGGAATAGCACAAAGCATTGTCACTAAATATACCTTGTATAATTTACTTACCCTGCCAAAGCCATATCCTACAGCTTTTCCCAAAGAATACTTTTGAGGAAGTTTTTCCGGATTTCTTATACATCCCAAAGTCAAGCCAAATCCTGATAAAACAAAGAAAAAATCAACAGCAACGGCCGCATTTTGAAGATAATAATTAAAGAAATTAGGCGCACTCTCACCGCCCAAAAACTCCATATGTGCAATGACAACAATCATGCACATAAAAAAACGTAATGAAGTTAATGATTCAATCTTCCCACTAGAATTTTTCATTATTCTTAAATACCTGCATCATCTCATGTGTAAGAGCAAGATTTTCCCCATAATCCGGAACCATATCTCTGTCAGCCCAGATAGCACAGGAAAGTTCCTCATTATCAAAGACTATCTCATCATCTCCATCTGCCTCGCAGAAATAGCCAAGTAAAAGATTACTATCAAAGCCCCAAGGTTGAGATTTATAATAGCGAATATTTTTAACCTTGATACCAGCTTCC
Organism: Lachnospiraceae bacterium; assembly: GCA_024403255.1. Classification (GTDB taxonomy): domain Bacteria; phylum Bacillota; class Clostridia; order Lachnospirales; family Lachnospiraceae; genus JAKSSE01. Next base: position 16,764 of record JAKSSE010000027.1, on the reverse strand, counting down.
TCTAATACCTCACGACGTACAGTTTCTTCTGCTTCCTCACCGATTTCGATAAAACCTGCAATCAGGGCATATCTTGTGTATGCTCTATCCTTATATTTTGTCATAAGAATTTTATTGCCCTTTGTCACACCGACGATAACTGCTGGCGCAATCTTAGGGAAAATCATATTTCCGCACTCACAGCGCTTCATACGAAGAGCTTTATCATGCGTAGTCTTTTTGCCACAGCGGCCACAGAATTTGTTATCTCTGTACCAGATGTATAAATGCCATGCAGTAGCTGCTGCCAAAACCATATGCATAGGCGCCATAGGGCGAAGCTGATGCATAGTTTTAAAAACATACCCTTCTGGTGCATCGTCTGACGTTACAGTATTATCATCTGACAAGAAGAAAGCATCGTCATCAATCGAAAAAAGATAGATTAAATCTTTGAAATTGCTTCCATCATATTTTGGAAACAAAAGCTCATCGCTGTCTTTTATAAGTACGCCTGCGTCGCTAACACAGAAAACATAATCGCCTTCCTTCGGCTTTTTATCCTTATACTGATTATCTAAAAACTTTGGTAAAATATCCTGTATCATAGTTAATTTGCGTATATTACTGTTGCTATTAAAACTAAGTCATCGCTTCCCGCATTTGTCATGCTGTGTCCTGTCCCTGAAGGACAGATTGTTACATCACCGGCGCAAAGCATCATTTCTTTTCCGTTGTCACTATATTTTAATGTACCACTCTCAACCATAATAACCTCAGAGTCTTCATTATGTGTGTGAAAGCCAATTGAACATCCTGGACGGACTAAAACTCTAGCAAAAAACTTACCTCTGTAATTGAGTTCAGGTGACTTTCCAAAATAAGTGATTTCAATAGTGCCATCACCACCATGCATATTCTCGATATATTCTTTTTCTAATTCGTTACTCTTTTTTACCATTATGATCTGATAGCCTCCATAGCCTCTCGTAAATTTTTAACACCAACGCATTCTATTCCTTTTGGAGGGTTTATGCCCTCTAAAGAAACCGCTGGCATTATACATTTTTCAAATCCAAGTTTTGCAGCTTCCTTTATTCGATGCTCCGCCATTGAAACTCCACGAACCTCACCTGATAAGCCAATCTCGCCAAAGCACATCGTCTTATCCGATATCACGATATCTCTAAAACTTGAAATAATAGCAAGTGCTATTCCTAAGTCAATTGCAGGCTCGTTCATTTTTATTCCACCAGCAATATTTACATATCCATCACATGCACTCATTGGAAGTCCTAATCGTTTTTCAAGAACGGCCATTATAAGATTGACCCTATTATGATCACATCCTGCTGCCGTACGACGCGGATTCGCCATAGTGCTATTTGTAACAAGAGCCTGTATTTCTAAAAGAATAGGCCTTGTACCTTCCATTGAACACGCTACAATAGAGCCTGTTGCATCTTCTGGCTTTCCCGAAAGCATAAACTCGGATGGGTTTTCAACTTCACGAAGTCCTTTGTCATACATTTCAAAGACGCCTATTTCATTAGTGGCTCCGAATCTGTTTTTTACACCTCTTAAAATTCTGTAAGATGCATATCTGTCCCCTTCAAAATAGAGGACGGTATCCACCATATGTTCTAATACTCTAGGACCAGCAACAGTGCCTTCCTTGGTAACATGCCCCACTATAAAAATAGTTATCCCAAGGCCTTTTGCAAGCTGCATGAAAACATTTGTTGCTTCCCTAACCTGAGAGACAGAACCTGGTGCAGAAGAAACATCTTCTGAATACATAGTCTGTATCGAATCAATAATTATAACTGGTGGGCGTCTTGTCTCAATTACAGCCTTAATATCTGTAAGGTTAGTTTCACAAAGAAGCATGAGCGTATCTGAAAAGTTTCCCATTCTGTCAGCTCTAATCTTTATCTGCTGCATGCTTTCCTCTCCCGAAATATATAAGACCTCAGTCCCTGACTTCGAGAGATTTCCACAAACCTGTAAAAGAAGTGTAGACTTACCAATTCCTGGGTCGCCACCGACTAAAATAAGGGAGCCAGGTACTACCCCGCCCCCTAATACACGATCAAGCTCACCCAAACCTGTTGAGTAGCGTTTTTTTGTTTCTGTATCTACTTTGCTAAGAGAGGTTACTACAACATCCTTTGCCTTCTTTAAATCTTTAATAGAAGACCTATCAAGCACCTCTTCAACAAGTGTGTTCCACTCCTTGCAGGAAGGGCACTGCCCCATCCACTTAGAAGACTCATTTCCGCAGTTTTGACAGAAAAACACGCTTTGCTTGCCTTTTGCCATATTAAACCTTAGCCACCTTTATTGCTACAGGAGTTCCGTCCATCTCAACAGAAAGGTTAAGCTTTCCGCCAAGCTTAGTGCTTACGTTTCCTGAATCCTTGCCATTTATGGTTACATTGTATGTTGCATTCTCTTCAAGCTCTAAGGTAATCGAAAGATCACTAGGTGCCTCAACAGAAAAGCTGACACCATCCTCTTTTGCAACAAGGCCTGTAACCTTTGATCCTGGTACAGACTCATATACAAAAAGTCCATTTCTTTCGAGCTTGGTAATTTCCTTGAAGGTCTTTACCTTGTAAGAAGCGCCGCCAAAAGGGAAATCTTCTTTTTTGGTCTTTGTCTCTAAGGTGTAATCACCAAAATCAAGACTACCGTCGCCGTTACCCACAATAAGTTCTGCCATTATCTTTCTCCTTTACTTTGAAAAACAATTTTCTTGTTTTTAAGTGTTACATTTATGCTATCCCCAGCTTTGATATTACCCGAAAGCACTTCCTCGCAGAGGGCATCTTCTATATCAGTCTGAATCTTTCTTCTAAGAGGTCTTGCGCCATACTTAGGATCAAATGATTCATCTACAAGCTTCTTTTTAACAGGTGCAGTAATATTAAGCTCAATGTTCATCTCAGTCTTGCATCTGTCAATAAGACTCTTTGAAAGAAGGGTGATAATCTTGGTCATATCATCCTTGTTAAGCATTCTAAACACTATAGTCTCATCGATTCGGTTAAGGAACTCTGGCTTAAAGATTCTGCGAACCTCTTCCATAACGCCATCCTTCATCCTCTTATAATCAGCACCCTCATCATTTGCTGCACCAAAGCCGAGTTTTTTAGGCTCAACAATGGCCTGTGCACCTGCATTTGAGGTCATGATAATAATAGTGTTTTTGAAGTCAATCTTTCTACCCTGGGCATCTGTCAAATGGCCTTCATCAAGAATCTGAAGAAGTATATTAAACACATCACCATGAGCTTTCTCAATCTCATCAAAGAGGATGAGTGAGTATGGATTTCTTCTAACCTTTTCAGAAAGCTGACCACCCTCGTCAAATCCGACATATCCTGGAGGCGATCCAATCATCTTTGAGACTGAATGCTTTTCCATGTACTCTGACATATCAACTCTTATCATGGCATTTTCACTGCCAAATACAGCCTCAGCCAAAGCCTTTGATATTTCAGTTTTACCTACACCGGTAGGACCAAGGAAAAGGAATGATCCAACTGGACGGTTTGGCTCTTTTAAACCTACTCTTCCTCTTTTGACTGCTCTTGCAACTGCAGAAACTGCATCTTCCTGTCCAATAATTCTCTTGTGAAGAGTATCTTCAAGTTTTCTGAGTCTTGCAGCCTCTTTTTCTTCAAGCTTATTTACTGGAATCTTTGTCCAACCTGAAATGACTGTAGATATATCTCTTACAGTGGCAACAGGCTGCTTTTTATCAAGAGCTTTTGTCGCCTTCTTCTCAAGCGATTCCACTTCTTTTCTTAACGTAATCTGCTCATTTCGAATTATCGAAGCCTCATCATACTTTCCTTCTGAAAGATTTAACTCAAGCTGAATTTCAAGCTCATCAAGTCTGTTTTTCGCTTCGACAATTTTTCCTGCATCCTTGTGTTTCGATAACGACAAAGCTGCCATAGCTTCATCCATTACATCAATTGCCTTATCTGGCAAAAATCTATCAGTGATATATCTTTTAGAAAGACTAACACAAGCTTCTAATGCATCCTCTTCAATCTTTACATGATGATGTCTTTCAAAGCCTGGAGCTATACCCTTAAGAATTTCTATAGCCTCTTCTTCGGTTGGTTCCTCAACAGTAATTGGCTGGAATCTTCTCTCTAAAGCTGCATCCTTTTCAATACGCTTTCTGTACTCATCAATTGTAGTTGCACCAATGACCTGAATTTCACCACGTGCTAAAGCAGGCTTTAAAATGTTAGCTGCATCAAGTGCTCCTTCTGCTCCACCTGCACCGATAAGAGTATGGATTTCATCGATAAAAAGAATGATATCTGAATCGCCAGACGCCTCATCAATAAGGTGCTTCATTCTTTCTTCAAATTCACCTCTGTATTTTGAACCTGCTACCATACCAGAAAGATCAAGATTTAAGATTCTTTTATTTTTCATCTGATCTGGGACAAATCCCATCACAATCCTTGAAGCCAAAGCCTGAGCAATTGCACTCTTTCCTACACCCGGCTCACCAATAAGGCAAGGATTATTTTTGGTTCTTCTGCTTAAAATCTGAACCATTCTCGAAATTTCTTTATCACGACCAATTACAGGATCTGTATTACCTTCAGCAGCAAGAGCTGTCAAATCTCTTGAGTATTTATCCAAAAATGACGGTTGCTGATTGCCCTGTGCAACGCTAATTGCTATACGGTAAATTTGATCTCTCGATAATGGACTATCTGTAATAATAGGATTCAAAAGATTATCTACAACAGTCTTAGTTTCTGGATCACCAGCGGTGGTAAGAATTCTAAGAGCAACTGAGTCCTCAGTTCTGTAAATAGATAAAAGCAAATGCTCAGTTCCAACTTTATCCTGCTGAAAGCTAAGTGCAAGTTCCTTAGCTCCCTCAATAACAGCTTCAAACTTTGGTGTATTACCAGGCTTGTCAGAAACTATAGTAAGAGCATTGGCTTTCAATGTATTCTCAAGGAGTTCTAAAACTTTCTTTTCGTTGTATCCAATTAAATCAAGTGCCTTAGCTGCTACGGTATCTTTTTTTGAAACCAAAGCAAGCAAAAGATGCTCAGTTCCAACGTATCCGTGACCAAGCTTTTTTGCCTTTTTAGCAGCGTCCTTTATTACACTTTTTGCAACTTCTGTAAATTCGATTTCCATCATCTATCCTATAAATCATTAAGGTCAAGAATTTCTAAATCATCATCATTAGAATCTTCCTCTTCATCCTCATCGTCTTCTTCATATTTGCGACGTTTCTTAGGTTTTTCTTTGACCTTCTTTTCTTTCTTTACTTTTTCTCTTTTCTCTTTCCTTATTCTGCGAGGCTTTTCTTCTTCCTCTTCATCCTCGTCGTCCTCATCTTCGTCGTCATCATCAAAGATGGATGCAAGGGACTTTTTAGCATGTTCTGGAACCGAAGGCTCTTCCTCGATTTCCTCGATATCGTCCTTAGTCTCTTCTTCGATGACTTCCTCTATTTCTTCCTCTTCTTCATCTTCGAAGAAATCATCCTCGTCATCTTCATCTTCATATTCATCTTCGTCTTCTTCATCATCTTCATCAACTGGTTCTTTGAATAAAGCTTTCATCTCCTCAGTATCAGCAGCGTAGAAAAGACCTCCTTCAGTAACATCATCCTCAAAATCTGGAACAAATCCATCGACTGATAAATCTGGGGTTTCTTCTTCTACTTCTTCTTGTTCAACATCCTCTTCTTCAAGAAGTGCCTCTGGCTCAAGCTGAATTTCTGGAAGAATTTCATCCTCCTCGTCAGGAACTTCTATATCAATTTCAGGAAGCTCTTCAATCTCTTCAACAGTTTCATCTATTTCTTCTGTTTCTTCTACGAGCTCTTCCTCGTACTCATCATCTTCCTCATATTCTTCGTCTTCATCCTCGTCGTCTTCATCATCATTTTTTCTCTTTCCAACTTTTACGAAGATAACAGCAAATACGGCTACTACTGCAGCAATGATAAGTCCTGCAATAATCTTTCTAACAATATCCTGATACCACTGCACCTTATCAATGTACTCATTAAGAGCTACTGTCCTTTCTGCAAGATATCGAAGACCAATAAGCATATTTACATCTGCACGTGCACAGGAGTTACCATTTGCATCATACTGGTAAAGATAAACGTTACCGATCTGATCCATACATGAAAGAATGTGATAACAGGTATCATCGTTGATAGTTAAAAACTGATAAGTTGCAAACTCAAAATTACCAAGCTTAAGGAATGATGGCGAAAGCTCCTCTAAATAGAATCCCTGATTTTCCTTATCGTAAGGCATCATTACAACCTTACCGTCTTTACCAAAATCAAACTCTACAAAAGGAACTATTTTATTTTCATTAAAGTCAAAATAGAAGGTGTAGGTGGGAAGCATTTCTGCATAGTAAGCTTCCTCTGGAGTCTTATATGCTTCAGACAAAAATGATTTCCATGTATCCTGATCTTCCTGTGAAAGATCTTCAAACTTTGGGATATCCTCATCAGCTAAAGAAACCTGGAAAACAACCATATCACCAGGAGCCCAGTAATATGCTGGTGTAATTTCGCCCTTATAATTAACAGTGATTGGCTCACCATTCATTGGTGCACGTGATGGATCGTAATGATCTATTGGCTTATACTCAACGTCCTCATAAACAAATGATGCATTGTCTGGAATATCATAAGAAGGAGTCGTGGTAAGCAATGTATCTGTGCTTTCTTCGCCTTCTTCACCTTCCGCTGTTTCCTCTGCAACCTCTTCATCTGTTTCAGCCGCATAAGCGCTATTTAAAGAAAATGAAATACCGGCAACTAAAAGTGCTGTCGCCAAAATCATTTTAGATTTCATTAATATCTGAATTGATTTGTTCTTCAAGGTGTTCCCTTTCTATTAATTCATTTTGGTCTGCTGAATAGTAGACAATATCTTTACCTGTAATCCTGTAGGCAGAAGGCCCTGAGCCATATTGCCAAGTTTCATAGTCGTGCCAGGAATTATCAAACTCTTTTTGTGGAGCATACCCCTAACTGCTTCTTTTGCACATTCCTTTGCAGTAATAGGTTTCACTGAAAAGCTCGCACCTGCTACATCATTAAATTCTGTATCAACAGGGCCTGGGCATAAAACACTGACAGAAGTAGGGCTCATAGCTTCTTTTAGTTCTTGCCCTATTCCCAAAGAAAGACTAACAACATAGGCCTTTGTCGCATAGTAAGTCGCCATATGAGGACCCGCAGCACATAGGCCCGCACTAGATGCAATGTTCAAAATGTAAGTACCCATTCTGTATTTCATGTCCTCAAGAAAAAGTTTGGTGAGGATATGTACGCTTTTGACATTGGTACCAATCATCTCAAGCTCTTTATCTAATTCAGAATCAGCAAAATCCTGCATGAGTCCAAATCCAGCGCCATTGACAAGCACATTTATTTTATATGCTTTGCACTCTTCGTATAGTCTATAGCACTCATCTTCTTTTGAAACATCACATACTTTGACTACAGCCTGAACTTTGTGCTTTGTATGCACATAATCAGCGACCTCAATAAGTCTGTCTTTCCTTCTTGCAACAAGGATAAGATTATAGCCTTTTTTAGCCAAAATATATGCTATTTCCCGTCCTATACCAGAGGATGCTCCAGTAATAAGTGCAGTCTTCATTTTCCACCTAAAATATGTTTATTTTGTGTTCAAAATCAACAGGCATAATTTGATGAAGATTATAGCATAACCACCACTCAAGGTCAAAGAAAAGCCCCTCGAAAAGAGGGGCTTAATTCATATATTTTAGAATGCTGCGTAAACCTGTCCTACACTTCGTCCATACTCGAATTCCGACCCAATCGTAGTGGTGCCATACTCCGGATTATCAGGATTCAAAATGTTGTGGATAAGCTTCTTTGCAGCCACCTTTCCCATTTCCATATTATTCTGATTGACCGTAGTAATAGATGGCTCAATATTTGCCAAGATGTCGTTTCCATCATAACCCGCAACCGAAATATCACGCGGAATTTCAAGACCTCTGGCCCCGATTACGTTCATTCCACCAATTGCTGCATAATCATCCGAATAAAGTATGCAGGTTGGAGGATCCGGAAGTTTCAAAAGAATTTCAGTGTTATAAGCAGTAAGACCAATATTTCTAAACTCACCTCTTACTAGATATTCCTCCGGCACATGAATCTCGTGATCTGAACAAACTTTCAGGAACTCACTTAATCGCACATTTGTAACATAGTTTTCCTGACCCATGACATATGCGATTTTTCTATGTCCCAGAGAGATGATGTGCTCCATAAGCTCCGTCATACCCTTTTTATTATCAGACTGAACATTAACAGTATTTTCGTAATCTTTATCAATCACCGCAACAGGAACATCGCTATTTATAAGTTCAAAAAGTTCATCTGAATCAGTAGCTGTAGCAATTAATACTCCGTCAAGATCAAACTGTTTAGCCTGATCCAGGTATGTAAGTCTATCTGTTTCCTCCTGATTAAGAAAGAGGATATTAAAGCCACTCCTGTTGCATTCCTGCTTAAAGCCCTCAATTATGGTTGCAAAAAAATCCTGTGTAAGTCCCTGCTTTGCAGCATCTTCAAGTAATACTCCGATTAATTTACTCAAGCTTGTTCCTCCTCTATCTCTGCTTCCCAGGCTTCAAGAATCTCTTCGCCTGTGAATGAATCAAGATTGTCAACTGCCTCTTTTAATTCCTCATATTCTTCTTCATCTTTTCCTTCGAATTTATACCTTCCAAGCTCAGACACAATTTCTTCCATCGAGTCCATATCAAGTTCTTCAAAGGCTGTATGAAGATTATGCAACAACTCTTTTACAGCATCTAAATCAACCGCTTTCTTTTCTTCGGTAGCCGCCTCTTCTATTGTTGCAAAAGGCTTAAGATCCTGCAAATATGAATAGTATTTATTGAGCATCGCATCAGTCTTCTCGTGAATCAGCTCTAAATCATTTTCATTTCCAGCCTTCTCAAGTTCTGCTGCCATATTTGACAATTCCATAGCACCAATCTGCTTAGAAGAGCTCTTAAGAGCATGTACCTCGATAGTGTAATTTGCAATATCTTCCTTTTCTTCACATTCTTTAATAAATACCGCTTTATGCTCAATTGAAGAATAGTATTTATTAAAGATCGTCCAGAAGATATCCATACTGCCAACTAAGCTAACAGCATAATCGATGTCAAGATCTGCTATCACAAGGTTTTCAGCACCTTCATCTGCTTCTTCATTTTCAAAATCAGATGCATCTGCTTTCTTAATCATTTCAGAAGGAAGCCACTTTTTAACCATTGCAACCAAAGCATTCAGTTCTATAGGCTTCGCACAAAAATCATTCATACCTTCAGCAAGGAACATCTTCTTTGCATCGCTTAATGCATTTGCAGTTAAAGCAATTATCGGCATATCTGCAAGTTCTGGATGCATTCGCCTTATTATTCTTGTGGTTTCAACACCATCAACCTCTGGCATCATATGATCCATAAATACGATATCGAACTTTTCTTTTTCAAGAAGCTTTAATGCCTTTACTCCACCATTAGCAGTCACAACCTGCATCTTAAGCGGTTTCAAAAGACCTTCAGCAACGGCAAGATTGATATCATTGTCATCAACAATCAGAACCTTTGCATCTGGGGCCACAAATTCAAATTCAAGACTTGCAGTCTCCCTATGTAATCCTTCTGTATCGTTATTCAACGTCATCGCAAGTGTTATTGATGAAACAGGTTTTTTAAGGAAATGCACGTTTTCCTTGTCGGATTTTCTTGTCGAATGGAAGTTTGTAGCAATCAAATAGTCATATTCAGGATGTGCTTCAACAAAATCTCCCAGTTCATTTACATAGCTTCGTTCATCTGTAAAGAAGACAAGACGTTTACCCTTCATTTCATCAGCGTAAACTCTCATCATCTCATCATATTTTGTCAGTGAATAAATCGCAGTCGCATTAACACCAAGTGCCTTTGCATCTATATAGAACTGTCTTGCAATACGGCCTTTTCCAATGTATCCAAAAGCAAATATATCTTCTTTATTTTCAACTTTTATAACCTCAGTCCAGTCGTTTACCTTCTGAGGAATTTCAAAAGAAAATACACTGCCCTCTCCATATACAGATGAAACATTGACACTTCCGTTCATCAAAGTAACAAGGCGCTGACAAATCGCAAGGCCAAGTCCTGTTCCTTCGATGTTACGATTTCGTTTGCTGTCTACTTGCTGGAATGATTCAAAGAGCTTTCCTAAATCTTCTTCCTTTATACCGATACCAGTATCTCTCACGTAGAACTTCAGCATTACATTTTCTTCATCGATTTTTTCAAAATCAATTTTTATTGTAACGCTACCCTGATGGGTGAATTTGATAGCATTATTAGCAAGGTTTATAAGAACCTGACGAATTCGTAAAATATCACCATATAAGTAGCTTGGAATTTTAGGATTAAAATCTATGATAAGTTCAACATTTTTATCTCGAAGTCTGGTTTCCAAAATATTTGAAATATCATGAACCACAGACAAAAGTTCATACTCATCTGGTATGATATCCATCTTTCCTGATTCAATTTTAGAAAAATCAAGGATATCATTTATGATGTTAAGAAGGGCCTTACCAGAAGACTTAATCTGAGATATATAATCTCTTGCAGCCTCAGGAAGTTCCTCACGAAGAGCCATCTCCGACATACCAATAACAGCATTCATTGGTGTACGAATTTCGTGAGACATATTTGCCAAAAAGTCTGTCTTCATGTTTGAAACACGCTCAACTTCCTCGGCATTTTTGATAGCTAAATATTTACCATAAGCAATCTCAGAAAGAACCTGTGCAGTGTCAAAAAGGAAGTCTGCAGCAGTTTTAATCTGTTCCTGCGGAATTATATTAACTTTCTGAAGCGCTTCCCAGTATGGTTCAAACTCAACGCCAATATCGTTTGCTACGTTCTTTATAAATTCTTTATCTGGAGCCTTTGGAAGTACCTGCCCACCGATAAAGCATCCAATCATCTCACCTTCAAGCATAATAGGTGCCGAAAAATCAGTAAGACCAGAGTGACACATATAAGCTTCTGCATGACCTGATTTTGCAGTACATTCAGCGCCCACCCTATCGCACTGCTCACATCTTTCACAGCCCACAGTAGTGTTTCTTGTATACTTCATGCAGTATTCAGTAAAGTTTGAGCCTTCTGTAACCGGCTTACCTTCAGCATCGGTAGTAAGAGCCGCCATTCCAGTCATGTTTGAAAATGAATCCTGGAATTTCTGTAAAAGCTCTACGCTTATTAAGTCTGTAAGATAAACATTTGTCATGAAATAAAACCCCTAAAATTATCCAATAAATTTTTCTACAGTACCTAAAAGTTTTTCTTTATCAACTGGTTTCAAAAGGAAGCCCTGTGGCTTCATAGATATAGCATCAAGAAGTTTTGCCTTATCTGTTACACCAGTCAAAAATACAACTGGAATGTCCGCTAAACTTTCATTTTCTCTAATCTTCTTAAGCACCTCAACTCCATTTTCTTCGGGCATTTCGTAGTCAAGAAGAATCATATTTGTTTTTCTTGATTCGAGGAATTTAAGCGCAATCTTTCCGCTAACAGCGGTAGCCACAGCGTAATCATCCGCAAAATATGTCTTAACAACTTTAAGCATCATAGGATCATCATCCACAACAAGGACATGTTTTCTTTCCTCACTCTTTTTTACAGCCTCAAGTTTAGCTAAAAGCTCTGCCTGAGCTTCTTTTTCCTGTTCCTTTTCGTCGAGAGCATCGCAGATTTCCTGTTTGATTTTGTCTGCTGTAATAGGTCTTGTCAAGATAAGATCTGCAACCTGAATTGCACAGCTTTGGAATGCTTCGCACTCTTCCTTGCTGCCAATAAGTACTGCCATAACATCGCGGCTTGTAAGCTTTCGTTTTATTCCCGAATAAGCAGCCATTTCTTCTCTTGTTTCGCCGTTAAGGCAAATGCAAAAGATTTGTGGAAGCAAAAGGTCAATGTGCCTTACTCTGTCCGCATATCTATCTGAACATGTCAATACCTCAAACATATCTCCGCAAAGTGCAAAGATATCATCGATAATCATGTCATTTTTTCCAGTTACAAGCATTTTGTATCGAGTACTCATATTTTTCTCCTTAAAAAAAAGCGCATAGATTCCTGCAATCTATGCGCTAAAAATATCATTTTTGTTTTACAAAACATTTGATTTTCATTTTTCTATTTTCTCATAAAATCCTGATTTTTTCAAGATTTTTATGAATTAGCCAAATCTCGAAATAACCTCCTCGGCCACTTCTCTTCTGGTCATTCGCTCATCCATCGCCTGCTTTTCGATGTACTTATGTGCACCCTCCTCGTTTACTCCCAGAACGGACACTAAAATGCACTTAGCACGACTGATAAGCTTAAGTTCATCCATCTTCTTTTTTAGTTTGCGATTTTCAAGAGCAACCATCTCAACTCTTCTTTGAGTAACCTCTGCAAGCTTTATTGCACTTGCAAAAAGAGCTTTATTTATAGGTTTTTCCACCGTTATTACTCCAAAACTTTCAACTTTCGAAGTTATCTGATTCATGAACTCTATAGGCACAGTCAAAACAACTTGAGAAATATTTTTCTCCGCCATGTCTATAGCAAGTTCTTCTCCGCTCTCAATCTTAAGAGGAGCATTTATAAGAACTAAATCATATTCGTTCTCGCCAAATTTTCTTCTTCCCTCATCCGCGCTGGAACAAATGGTTATATCAGAATAATGATTCGAATTAAGAAAGCTCTGAAAAAAGTCGGTTCCCTTTGGAGAATCGCATATTATCAGCGCTCTATCCATTCTATCTATCCTTAAGGGCAGTTAAATATCTTTCCATAAATACTTCGCCAAAGGCGTTCTTTAAAAACTCACTTCTGGCAGCTTCACCCACCGCTTCAGTAAGATTCTTTGGCAAGTGCTTGCAGCTTTTTTCAAGTTCACTGTGTGAAATATGATTTTCATCTAAAGGTGCTGGAAGTTCCTCCTGATTAATCATTCCCATTATTCCAGCTTCTGCTACAGCCGCCATAGCAAGATATGGATTAACAAAAGAATCTGGCGATCTTAAAACGCAACGGCGTTTGCTATCTTCCTCGGTAGGCATCTTTATAAGCTGACCCAGATTCTGTGTAGACCATGCTATAAACTCTGGTGCTTCATGTTTTCCAAATCTTTCATAGGATGTTTCATGCGAATTTAAGATAGCAGTAAGCTCTGGCATTCTGTTTAAAATACCTGCGATGAACTGCTCCATCTTTTCTCTTTCAGCTTCATAAAGATTATTTCCATCACGATACACTGAAAAAACAAGCTGAAGAGAATTTCCACTCTTTTCTGAGATTGGTTTTGGATGAAAGCTTGCATGCATTCCATTCCTGGCTGAAATTACTCTTACAACATTTTTAAATGTGGTGTAATTGTCTACTGTTGTAAGTGCATCTGATTCCTTGAAATCAATTTCATTTTGACCTGGTCCAGTCTGATGGAAACTCTTTTCAACCTCAATTCCCATCTCTCCCAAAGTAATAACAATATCGCGGCGAACATTTTCCCCTTTGTCAAAAGGCGAAACATCGAGATAGGTTGCTTTATCAATTGGAATATTAGTCGGCTCCCCATCCTCGTCAAGTTTAAAGAGGTAAAATTCACTTCTAACACCTGCTTTAAAGGTGATTCCATGATCTTTACACTTCTCCAGGGTCTTCTTGAAAATATATCTGCAGTCCATCTCATATGGAGTTCCATCAAGCTTTAATATATCGCAATAAAATCTAAGAACTGATCCCTGACTCGGTCTCCAAGGAAGTATATTCATTGTATCTGGATCTGGTCTTAACAATAAATCAGTATTTATATGCTCTCCAAATCCATCAATATTTGTGACATTAAATTTAATGCCATCCTTAAAAGCTCTTCTTAATTCAGAGCTAACAATATTCATATTCTTCTGATTGCCGTAAATATCAGTAAAAGCAAGCTTTACAAACTTTACGTCATTTTCTTCAACGAATTCCATTACGTCAGATACTGAATAACCCATAATTCCTCCTTAGAATTAACAGACTTTATCTACTGGATTTTATCATATTCCTCAACATCCCAAAACAACTTAATCTAGTAAAAACCGCTACTGTTTTTATTCGCCCACGAAAAAAATGACAAACCAAAAGCCTATATGCTTTAATACACTTTAGCCCATTCTGATACATTTGAGGAGTCAAATTTAAATGGAGAGCCCAGGATAATTTCAGTTCCTCCATCAACTGCTGACTGAATAGTATAATCACCCATCACACATGAAAACTTCTCACCCTCCGCACCAGTAATTTCATCATTGCAAAGTGCCATTATCGTATATGCTCCAAGCGCACCCAAATCATTCGGATTCCACAGGAACATGTATGGACATATTGCATCATCTCCCATATAATCCTTCATTTCAGAAGGAAGCCCCAGACCTGTAAGTTTCACAGAAGACTCCTGTTCACTGATAACTTCAGCCGATGCTAACATACCTACTGTAGTTGGAGCACAAATCATTTTTAATTCTGGATAATTTTCAAGAAGTTTCTTTGCCTGGTCTTTCGATTTTTCTGAATCATCATCTCCATAGGCAACCTCAACCAGTTCAAGATTCGAATACTTCGAGTCTGTTTCTAACAGATTTCTCATTTCATCAACCCAGGCAATCTGATTTGCCGCCTTGGCCTCGCTTGACAGAACTGCAAACTGACCTTCGCCACCAGTTATATCCAAAACTGCATCCATAAGAGCCTTTGCAATTTCATTCACTCCAGCCTGATTGCAATGCACCAATCGCGATGATGGCTCCACTGCCGAATCTACGCTGCACACTTTTATTCCTGCATCCTGTACTTCTCCAATGGCAACTGAGAGAGCCTCAAAGTCATTTGCAGCAATACAAACTCCATCTACACCCTGAAAAATAACCGACTCTATAGCCAAAAGCTGTGCATCAACAGTTGCCTCTTTAGGATAGCTTATAATTGCTGTTCCGCCTGCCGCCTCAACCGCCTTTTTAAATCCTTCAGCCTCTTTTTCATTAAATGCATTATCTGCTGACTTTGGGACAAATGCGTAGGTGCCACCTTCAGCAATCTCCGTATTTTCTGCCATCTCATCTTTTTTACCGCAGCCGGCAAATATAGAAAATGTCATAGCCACACATAGAAGCACTGACAATACTTTCTTTTTCATCAAAATATCCTCCCGTATTAAAGATACGTTAACTATTATACCAAAATAATCTGCAAAAAGAACGTCATTTATTTTAGTATAAAAAGATACACTCCAGTTTACTTTTCCATATTAAAATGCTATATTTACACGCGAAATCATTAACAAAGGAGTAAAAAAATGAATATTGTTTGTTTAGACCTTGAAGGCGTTTTAGTTCCAGAAATCTGGATTGCATTCGCAGAAGAGACTGGTATTCCAGAGCTCAAAAGAACTACACGTGATGAGCCTGATTACAATAAACTTATGAATTATAGAATCGGCATCTTAAAAGAGCATGGTCTTGGCCTCAAAGAAATTCAGGAAACAATCTCTAAAATTGATCCAATGGAAGGTGCTAAAGAATTTTTAGATGAACTTCGTGCAACTACTCAGACCATCATCATCTCAGATACTTTCGAACAGTTTGCTGGTCCTCTTATGAAAAAGCTCGGTTATCCTACCATTTTCTGCAACAGTTTAGTCGTAGCAGACGATGGAGAAATTACTGGTTTTAAGATGAGATGTGAGCAGAGCAAACTTTCAACCGTAAAAGCACTTCAGTCAGTTGGTTTTGAGACTATCGCATCTGGCGATTCTCACAATGACCTTGGCATGATTAAAGCTTCTAAAGCTGGCTTCCTTTTCAAAGCACCAGACTCAATCAAAGCTGAAAATCCTGACCTTCAGGCATTCGAAACCTACGATGAGCTCTTAGCAGCAATCAAGAAAGCATTATAAATCACTTAATAAAAACTCCCGGTTCCGGGAGTTTTTTATAACACTTCTTTATCTCTCTATACGAGATTTAATCTTATCTAACTGATACATCAACACCTTTTTCTGAATTGTATCTGGATAATCATTAAGTCTGTCATTCAGCATTTCAAAATCCAGTTGCATAGTTCGATATTTTTTTAGATATCTGCTATTACATCCAAAATCTACACTAAAAGTTTTCGAATACACCTTTTTGACTTCTTCTGCAATGCCATCTAATTGAGGATTGTACTCACATCCTACAAGCAATGATTTTCCATTATCAAAAATAGGAGCAGTTTTGTAGGAATCTTTACTCATGATAATCCCATAATTATTAAAGTGCCTATCTGTATTTAAAATTATTTCATCTAAAAAAAATGTATTCGCCAAATATTCATGAATATCCAAACCTATTGATTTTTGGATAAAATCAATAACATATGTAATAGCATCATCATAATCCATTCTTGATGTCACTTCTGCTAAATCTTTACCATATACATTCTTATAAAGACGATAAAACGATACAAACGCCTCGCTATCTATATCTTTCCGAAACTCCTCGCTAACGCATCCCAAATCACCATTAATTAAAACTTTTTCATAATGTACAAATGCCTCATGAGGCAACCCCGAACATTCCAAAACTAAAGAAGCCAAGCATTCAGCCTCTCCTTCTCCCCCGAAATTGTCTA
>JAKSSE010000026.1 GCA_024403255.1 Lachnospiraceae bacterium | reverse complement strand
ATTACCGTATATAAAGGCATCAAGGCAAAAGCTGAAGAGGAAGAGATTGATATTACCATTTCTCCCCGTAATCTTGAGAACTGGGTAAAGATTGCTCAATATGAAGGCTTTATTGCAGCTGCTGAAAGCACCATTATTCCAGTTGCCAAGATGGACCGTAAGCTTGAGAGTGCTATACGCGGACTTATCAATGTCCATAAATGGGCAGCCTAGTTATGGAGGATACCTATGTTAAGCGATACTGACCAATCCATACTCGAAAAATTCCAGAAATACAGCCATGAAATTGAGGAAAACTTCGCTCAGATGATAGCCCTTAATCCCAAGCTGAAGCTGAAATACGAAAACAACGGCAATACTTTCACTGATGGCAATAACATTACCGTAGATCCTGCACTGCTTGAAATCTTCTCAAGTAATGAAACGATTGTAAAAGCACTGGCAGTTTTACATTGGCCAGATAATATACTAGCAAAAAAAGAGGACGTGCTCTATGTCGTAGAACACGCCCAGCTCATACACGAATGTCTGCATCAGCTTTATACTGAATTTCCTCTGCCTGCATATACTGACCCTATTGCTACTGACAGCAACAAAAGAAAAATCCTTGCTACCATTGCAAACATCGTAGAAGATGCCTATATAGAAGCCGTAGGGGCCACAAAATATAATAATATAAAGTTCTTCCTGCAGTTCATGAGGACCTGTGTCAGCGTATGTAATAATAATCAGCTGACAAATAAAAAGGAACCTCATACCGACAAGCTGAGGCTCGTAAACGAATTTATGAATTATTTCATAAGCTATAAGCTGTTCCCCATGGATGTGATACCTACGCCGCCAATACAGCTTCAGGAATATATCATAAAAGCCAAGCCTCTATTTAACCAGGCAGCTATGACAGCCGATGCTAAGGAAAGATACGCTTACGTACGGAAAATCTACGAGATAATCCAGCCGCTCATTCCTACGGAAAAGGAAGAACGCATAGACCAGAACAGATATAATAACAGGATTCCCGGTTCTGACAGCCATAATAACAATAAGACAGGCCACAATAATTCAAAGCCAAGAAAGGAAGCACCAGACCAGTCGCTTTTCCCACAGCAGGATGAAAAGGATTGCAAAAATGAATTTCAGACAATCCTGCCGGACCCTACAGAAAACCACCTCGGCGATAACCTTTTTGATAACATCGCTCCCGCTCCTTCTGCTTCAACTTCCTTCGACAGTCAGATGAAAGAACTTAATGATACACAAGAATCTATGGACGACCTCTCTTCTTTCATGGAAGCCGTTAGCGAAGCTGCCAGCAAGATTAAACAGCAGGAAGATGAAGATAATAACAAGACTCAATGCATACGTATCGGTGGAGACGAATTCAAGGAATTTACAGCGCATAAAGATATTACCGTTCTTGAGAATCACATAGCCCCTGATAAATCACTTAAAGAAGAATATCAGTCGCTTTACCAGGAATACAAGAGCAATATAGAGTATTATACCAGTTGTTTCCTGCAGATGCTTCAGACCAGCCGCACTATAAAAAAAGGTGGGTACCAATTCGGATCAGGGCTGTCAAAGCGAAATCTTGGCGCCCCCAAGAAGCGTTACTGGTATCTTAACATTGATGAGCAGGATACTCCCGACCTTGCTGTACTTATCTTAATTGACGGCAGCGGATCCATGGGAGGAGCTAAACGTACCAATGCTACAAAAGCAGCCCTTATACTCCACGAAGTCCTAGGTAGACAAGGCATTAATCACGCAATTGTAGAACATAGAGCACATGCCAGGGAGCAATCTATGGAAGCAAATATCCTGATAGATTTCAATGCAAAGCCGAATGACAAGTATAATATTCTTAAAATCAGGGCAAGCAACGTCAACCGTGACGGCTTAAGTCTTTTATGGGCTGAAAGATTCATTGCCAAGCAGTCCAATGATAACAAACTTATAATCGTTATCTCGGATGGCCAGCCCAACCACAACGAGTATTCAGGCAGGGTCGCCAAAGAAGATACCCATAACATAGCGGCTAAGATTATCAAGCACGATATAGGACTTATAGCCATAGCTCTTGAAGAGAACGAACAGAATGGATGCTATGAGGACCTGAAATCTATCTATCCTCACCTATTTAACTGCAACAATCCTAAGAATCTTACAAAACAGCTACTGAAAATCATTAAAGACGTCCTATAAATCTGTAAAAGGCAAGACACCTATCAAATAAAGTGTCTTGCCTTTTATTTTTACGCAATAAGTCTATCTTTAAGCTTTCTTTTCAAGCCTTTTTTTGAGCTTATATGCCCTATTAGGGTTTTCTTTTGACCATGCTTCCATAATAGGTTTATAATACATTTCTTCACCCATCTTTCTCGCATTAACGGCATCTTCAAGATTTACGTATCGGCCCAGATATATCTTCTTTCCTCTCAAGGTCAAAGAAGCAACCCACCTGTTTTTATAAAAAGTTACCCCTTTTATACCGCTAGAGCTATTAGAATACACCTTGTTATTGAAGAAGCATACCATGGTGCCATCTACGCCATAAGCTTCAGCCCGTTCGTCGAGCATTTCTTCCTTACGCATATCCATTGTCCGCTTTGAGGTTTTTCTAAAAAGACATCCGCAGCTTTTCGTGATACCTTTCAGTAAATTAATTGCTGCAACTGTGGTTTTATTTCCACATTCACATTGGCATTCCCACCTGGCTACCCCCTTGCCCTTTAGAGGTGCTATAACAGTCAATAAACCATATTTCTTGCCTCTCAAATCATGTGTTCTTAAACAGCCGCAACTTCTAGTCGGAACCTTAGTTCTTGTAAGCGCCGCCGCTCTGACCTCGATAGTTTTACCACAATCACAGCGACACTTCCAAAAAATATAGAGATGATTACTTATCATCCGGCTTTCTGCTCTTTCCAATACAACCAACTTGCCAAATCTTTGTCCAGTTAAGTCTTTAACATTAAGGCTCCTTGTATAACAGCCACAGTTAACAGGAATTTTCCCCTCATGGATTAGTCTATGAGTCCTAAACTCAACAGTTTTACCACAGTCACACTTACATTCCCAAAATATGGCCCTATGTCCTGAATAATATCTTGGTTCTGCCTGTTTAATAACAGTAACCATCCCTATTCTTTTGCCTGTCAAATCTATTGCATTGCCCATAATAAACTATTTTTTTGCGCTCTCATACTCTTCAAATATCGCATCTTCTGCTTCATCGAAAACCTTAGTTATCTCATCCATATATTCAAGAAAAGCTTTAGTTTCCGAGTCTAATTCTTGCCCATGGTTCCAATACTCATAAGCACTTACATTCTTAAGATTTTCTCGCGCGAGCTTAACAATTTCACTGTTAAGGCCATCAAGGAACGTCCTTGCATAAGGATTGCCCTGTTTGTCTGCCAAAACAACCATTTCTTCATATCCGTCATACATATAGTTATCGACATCTCTCTTGTATTCCTGTTTTTTATCGTATAAAGCTACAGGAGCACAGTATAGTCCAAAAACACGGAATACGGCTCTATAAAAAGAAACTATTTCCTCAAACCCACAATAAAAAGAATCATGGTCTATGAGACGTTGCAACAAAACGAACTGTTCTTCATCACAGAAAGGTTCACCACCCCTTCTCTGTTCCTCTATATCACGGATAATCCAAAACCTAAACAGATTAATCCCTGCCTCATATAATCCTTCTCCATCAGCCCAGGCTGATTTATATAAGTTTTCAATTTTAGCGTATATTTCAGATGATCCATTATTCAAAATAGCAGATTCAAGATGATATGCACCACCAAAATTTATCAAACACTGAGCAAAGAAGGCTTCTTTATCAGTATCATAGCAATCATAAAATGTATCCGGCATGAATGTCATATCCACTTCGCATCTAGGTAAGTCCTTGTCATAAACTGAACTGTTCCGCTTTATCTGGGGAATAGCCCTAAATTTTTTAATTATGTCTGGATTCAAATAAATATTTCCTTTGACTAAATCATCCAATGATACATCTAAAACAGCAGACATCATTTCCTGAGCCAAAATATCAGGCTCATTTATTCCCTTTTCCCATTTACAAATAGTATTAGCACCTGCGACATTAATTTTGTCAGCAAGAGACTGCTGGCTCAGTCCTTTGTTCATACGTGCGTTCCGAAGATTCACTCCAAACTTTTCAGACATTCTTATTGCCTCCGTTCTTAAGATGGTTAGATTTTATCATTTTTACACCCGCTTGTATATTTCCAAAACGGCAACTTCTATAAAAACGCAATTCAAAATACATTTTTATTGAAAAATTTCTTACGTTTGACATAAAAATAACAAAACTCCCAATTATACTATAATCAACAAGGCAAGAATACACCTTTCATAATACATCCTTTCCTAAAAATGCAGACGCCAGCTGAACGGCAACCAAACCCGTCAGCTGGCTCTTTGTTTTAAGTTAATGAAACCCCTTTTTATATGTGTTTTTATCTAAATGCACTCCAGAAGTCATTAATAGTAAATCCTGAAAAATCTTGTGCCACATATTTTGATAGTTCTTCAACATTTAAATCATCTTTATCGGAATGATTATATATGTTAACCATATCTTGCTTTTTCAATATGCAAGTTACAAACTTATCATAATCCAAGGGCAGTTCTTCAACTTTAAGGACTTTTTTATATGGTCCAATTAGTTGTAAAGAATAATAATCTAGGCAAAAGTTAACATTTTGGGCAATCTGTGCCTGCGAATATTTATGTCCAAGCTGTCTAACCAAACGCGAATACTTAGCCTTTGGCGTATATACTTTAACAATAGGCTCAAAATACAGAAGTAGCAGATACCTGTCTTTTAAGAACTGAACAAGGACCGTGAAATCACCTATTTCATCTTCTCTTGTAAACAATCCTCTTTTGTTCTCGCCTAGTGTATTTTCTATCTCACTCTTAATTTCCTCAATTTCTTCACTGTCATTTTCCTCAATTAAGTTTAATATAAATTGAAGGTCACCAATAAACAGCTTTAGATTTGTTCGATATGCCAGCGCAAGTCGCTTTCTTTCATTATACCATAGCTTTTTGGCAAGGGCTAAAGTATCCCTTCGATTGACTCTATAATCCCATATCAATCGAGCAACATCATGAGGAGTAATTAAAAGATAGTCGTTTTTTGACACGGTAAGATGCATCACTTATCACTCTTTCTAGCATTGCACATTCTACATAACACTTGTAAATTTTTGGCATTAGTTTTACCGCCTTTGTTAAAGGGCTTGATATGGTCAACTTGGAAATTCACCCTGCTCGAACTAGAATATCCACACTTGGGGCATCTATATTTTCCATCTTTACCCTTAACCTTCTGAAACGCACCGTCTCTTAATTCCTTTTCTAAGGCTGGATTGTATTTTCCCAAATCATGAAGAGTAAGGTCTTCTAGTTTTCTCTTTCCATATTCAACTAGATTAGAAAAGTCCTCGTTTTCATAAACTCCTAAAAGCTTATCAATTTCTATGTCGAGCTGTTTTTTGAAATATATCTTACGTCCAAAGAAAATTCTTAGCATTTCGTGGTCTTTATGTTCCCACAGATTGTCAATAAATTTCTTTTCTTCTACCCTAGTCATTTCTTTTGCCAATATATCTTGTGCAAACTTCTTGACATCAAGGTCTTCTCGCTTAAGTTCATTAAATTTATAGAATGCCGGTATCTCTTCTTTTTGAGCATAATATTTTAAGATATTGATGACGTCCTTCTCATCATAAGGTGGAACCATTTCTCCGCAGAAATATGCATCATGCAATCTTTCCGCCATTTCTTTAAGAACGGACTCTGGCAGATATTCTTCGTCTATATCAAAATCTGCAAACAATTCCGGCAAGGCAGCCATCATATCTTCATACGCCTGCAAAGTACTATTATATACCATTACCTGATAGCTGCAATCTATCCCCTCAAAACCCTCTTCAGGCTCTTCCAAATAAGTAAAGGAATACATACCCACAGGAATTCTTTGTTCAAAAGGCGCCAGTTCAAGAGCAGTTGTATCGATATTTGCATCAATTAATTTAGCAAACTCCTCAATTTTTGCCAAAGAAATTAAGCGTACTTCTTTATTAGATTTTCCTGCCTTAGATTCAATGAAGTCATTATCGCCTTCAAAAATGCTTTCAGGGCTAGCCCAAGAAATATGCTTGTTCCACTCGTCGACAAAAGAAACAATATATGCTTTTTCAGTTCCACCAGCCATTGTTCCTCTTAACGCCCTACCAACCATTTGGGTCATTAGAATAGTTGAAACTGTAGGTCTGGTTAAGAATACAGTTTGAGTCTCTGGCAAATCCACACCTTCAGTTAGTATGTTGACATTAATAATAACGTCAATGTTGCCTTTTTTATAATCTTCGATTGCCTGCTTATTATCTTCTTGAGTTATCGACACTTTGGTTACGCTGTCTCTAATACTAGAAACAACATATTTAGCTTTAATCCCACGATCCTCAAATAAAGCTTTCAAAGCAATCGCGTGGTCTATATCTATTGCAAAGACAATAGTCTTGCCATATTTTTTCCTGTTTTCAGCGTATCTATCAACGATAAATTTATTTCTGGTTGCACTATTAGCAATTTTTTCTTGTAATTCACTGGGAAGAAGGTCCAAATGTTGAATTTTAGCCAAGGCCTTTGCCCCTAAACCCTCACCATATACCTCATGTGTAGGAGGATTTTCAATAACAGCCTGTGCTAAAATTCCCTTCTTCTGCAATTCCTTTAAGTCTACCTTATAAGCAATACCTACATCGTTTTTTACAACTTTCCCATTCTTTATACCATCGGTAAAAATTTTGGCTAACAGTCCCTTCTCAGACTCGGCAGTACGTGTAGGAGTAGCTGTTAATCCGATGATTTTTAGATGTGGAACTATACCTTTAACATAATCAATAATACGTCTGTATGTTTTTGCCGTAGCGTGATGAGCTTCATCTATTACAAGATACAAAACATCTTCACCCTTAAGCCACTGCTCCAGTCTTGAAATGTTACCGCTTCTTCCTAGGCTGTCTTTGCTGCAGATTAGCAAGTTGTCCTTCTTTTCAATATCTGCAACTTTATCATGTTCAGTACTGCCGGAAACAATTCTAAAAGTAAAGCTTTCAACATTAGGCATAATTTCCGTGTATGCATATTTTTGGAAAGAATCCGCTGCCTGATCGAGCAACATATGTCTGTGCGCAATCCATAAGATCTTTTTACCCGTATCTATAGCGTTTTTCAGTAACCAAGATGAAGCGGTATAGGTTTTTCCTCCGCCTGTAGGTAAAACCACAAGAGTACTGAATTCTTGTTCTTCATTTATTTTAGATAGAGCCTTCATTGCTTCAACCTGGTGTCTATACGGTGAACGTGTATTTTTTTGCTTCTTTACATTGATTTTTCCAAAAGACTTAACATATACGGAATCAATCATTTACAAAAATTCTCCTTTTCAAACATACTCTAATATTTTTTATAAAACAACCTCTATCCTATCGCCCTGGCTTCTCAGCCACATATCCACACCGTCGCCGTATACCTCAGCTTCAATAAAGCTTCGAGTATCATCTTTAGAAACTACGTAAGCTGTAGGAAGCCGGTCAAGTGCAGCTTCTACTGATTCATTTAAGCAATAAAACCTTATCTTACGCAATGGTCCACCATACATAAACTGTACACGCTTACGAATTTCACTCTCGCTGAAAGATGAAATCCCTTCAAGTGAGAATCTTTGGTCATGAAGCACCTTTTTATAAGTAACCCTATCAACGCGAAATACTGTTGGAAATCGCTTATCAGCAGAGATATTATCTAGCTTTTCTGACTTAATGTAGGCTATCACGTAAAAATAAAATTCGCTGAACATCAGAGCAACCGGCATAATATTATGAGCTACAACTGTTCCGTCTTTTCGCTTATAGAAAATTTCTACGACTTTCCTTTTATGTACGGCTTCTTCTAGTTCCCAGACGTCGTATATAATCCTTTTACTATGCCTCGGCTGAATATAGTTGGCAAACTCCCTGTTAATCTGGTTATAAAAATCAACCCGCTCTTGAGGAGCAATACAGCAATTCACCAGTTTATCAACCAGCCTCTTCATCTCTTCATTATTGAAACTACGGCTTTCTAAAAGTATCTTTATGACAGCAAAGGCCTCGCTCTTATCTAGCAAATTCCGTATTGGAGGGTCCATCTTGTAGGTGTTCTCCGCACGATCAAAATATAGCGACTGCCATCCTCCACCATTTAAGATACTCTTGTCCAAAACTTTCCTAATCATCTCTATATTTCTTTGGATTGACCTAAGAGATACGCCGAACTCCTCGACCAGATCACTACAGTTAAACCGTTGCCCTTCAGCAAGCCGAGCGTAAATTTCAACAGCGCGCTCCTGTGCAATCTTGACCGTTGTAGATTTTTCGTCCTGCTGCATATATCTTACTAACTCCTTTTGGGATAGTATTAGACGGTCATTATATGGTTAAGAACATAGTCCTCTTGCATGTTGAACTTTTTACAAATATCCTTAACAATAAGCTCGTCTTCAAGGTCATTAGCTTTCAAGAAATCTCTGCGAGCCACTGCCTCATTAATGACGTTTTGCTCAACACACACAGGATGTTCAATCTGTTCTTTATATGCAGAATAGTCTTTTTCCCATTCTGTAAATATTTCCATAAGCCGTGTCTGAATTTCTCCATCCCGTTTGATAATCTCACTGATATTCCACTTAGTAGCCGTTTTATTCCCCATAGCCTTAACTATCTCAATCTTAGAATTCTTATACAGCTCTTTTTTCTTAGAAAAATAATCGTTGCTTGCTTTTATATTCAGCCTTTTTTCAAATGGTATCTTATTGCCGATATGCTCTATAACTGATTCTACTGCTTCGTCTGAAGCATCAAAAGTATACTCTGCCTGCCATTTCTGTGGTAGTATATGCTCAATCTCCCAAACCGTAGGTAAAAGTTCCTTTTGCTTATCGTAAGCAAGAATCTTTAGCAGCAGACGTACTATATTCTTGTTCGGGATAACCATGCGGTCTTTAAGTTCATCAGAAGTATATTTTTCTTCAAAATTAATTACAGGAACAGATGTATTAATTATTTCTACATCAAGCTTTAATATCTCCGTCTTAACCGCATTTATGGTAGGTGTTACGATATATTTTTTAGCAATTTTCGCCAACAAAATACGCAAAAACTTCAAAAATGAGGTTTCAAAATCGGTCTTATCTTTATGCTGCAGATAATAAATAACTACCGGATATTTCCAGAACTCGTTTGGATATGAGGACAGACAATCCAATGCGTCACGAAGATCTTCGTTTTGGCTCCATACTTCGCTAACAACTTCATTGCCGTCTGCATCAACAACGGTAATATTTTCATGTTTGTTGATAACGAGCCAAAGATTAGCAATTTTAGCTAGGTTGTCCAATAATTCAGCGTCTTTTAATCTTTTGAACTTATCTTGAGAATAATATTTTCTTGCACCAGGAGTTGTTGACTGAGAATCCTTCTCCTTGGCTCTCAGATAAAACATATAATAATAAAACAGCTGTTGTATACTCTCACCAACATACTCAGAGTCAGCATCAAGCTCTTTCCATGTATGAATAAAAGCTTTCTTTCCTTCAGAATCTTCATTGCCATACATCTTTGCCTTAAAAATATCTGCATCCGACAAAGGAAGTCCTCTATTATTTAGTGTTGAGAAGATAGTCAACGCGGTTTCTTGTGAATCAGTCTGTATCGGCATAAGAATTGCCTTATTAAGCAGATTATATACAAATTTATGGATGCTATCCGGAGCCTCGATTGCATATTTTTCAAAGTGCTTTTGGAATAACAGATAATTCTTCGAGTAATTATCTGTAGCATTTACATCAGCAACGCCTGTTTCAAGAATATTGCGGAGAATCTCGTTGCCATCATTGTTGGTAACCTCTGAACGCAAAAGTATCTTGTTCTTCTTAACCTTAGTCGTATCGTATGGATCACACTGCCAAATTGCAGGACCTATAGACGTCATAGCATTTATCAACACGTCTGTTTTAATCTCATACGATTCTATTTTGGCATAAATTGCACGCAACAATAAGAATAACGAAGTTATCCTTTGTTGACCGTCTATAATCTCTTGTTGCTTATTATCATTTTGAAAAGAAACAATACACCCGAGAAAATATGAACTGTTTAAATCTACTTCTCCATCGTGCTCTAGCTCATAACGGATTTCTCCCTCTGTAAATTCCTTAATGTCGTTAAACAGAGTATCTATCTGCTCCTCTGTCCAAGCATACGGCCGCTGATACTCAGGAATCACAAATAAGTTTTTTGCACCGGTCTTTAATAAATCCAAAACCGATTGCTTATTAACCATCAACTGTGCATTCATATCTTTATCTCCTAGAATTATAGCTTCTATTATTTAATATTCAGCTTAACTAAAAAAATCAAATTCATCACTGCCAAAAGCTAAATCAATCTGAAATTCTTCTCTAATTTGACTTCCATCAGCCTCATTTGTCATCACAAGATAATATGCATCCGTGCTCTTATATTTTTGAGACTTTAAGTTAAAGTTAACACGGAAGGTTCTTTCCTGAACATCTTTACTGGTTTTATCTGCAACGAGCTTTACCGGCTCACTAATCTTTTTACCCTCGCTATCGGTAAATACAAGATTATAGGTTGCAGCAGACAGATTTTCCCCGACAGACTGTTTTTGGAAGAATGACAAGGAAAAATTAATGTTACTAATCTTATGAATATGAGACAACAACTCTATTGTGACAGGTTTATTATCATATTTACCCTTGTTGTTTTTATATTCACTAGATGCGTTACGTAGATAATGATACTCGATTACAGGAACAACCATCTCCTGCAAGCTTATACCACCATGAACAAAGTTTAATCCTGCTCCATTCATCTTAATTCTAATGCTTTCTCTTGGAGCAAAACCTTTGATGCCAATTTCATCGCCTATAAACTTAACCGGCAGTAGGTGTTCCGGCTCTGGGCCATCTTTCATAATCGCATAACGTCGACCATACTCCACATCACGTTCAGCATTTTTTGTCTTATCAACCTTGCTATCTTCTTTTAAAGGAGCATAGGTATACAGGAAGCCATGATCTGCCGTAATAATAATGTTGGTACTGCCAAAGTCATTAACTATCATTCTAACCAGATTTTTTATTTCCTTGATGGCCTCTTCACAAGCAGAAAAAACGCTCTTTTCATCTACATGACCGGCTTGGTCAACTCTATCATGGTAAATATAGACAATCTTTTTATCTCTTACAAGCGCATTGCGTTCCTCACGCTTCATATCAAACAGATTTTTAGCCTGCAAGACACTGCTATTAGTGTTATATTGATGAAGAACCTTTTCTCGGTTATTACTTTCTGTTGACATCCCATCAGCCAAAACAGCCAGTTTACCATTTCTTATTTCAACTGTTAGCTTTTTATGTGGCAGTAGTGCCGCCATCCCAAATGGTGTTATGGTTGGGAACAATGCCTGCATACTGTTCAACTTGATTTCACACTTTGTTTCCCGTCTTAACTGCTCTGTAAGACTTGCTGCTATTTC
The DNA here is from genome assembly GCA_024403255.1 of Lachnospiraceae bacterium. Lineage (GTDB taxonomy): Bacteria > Bacillota > Clostridia > Lachnospirales > Lachnospiraceae > JAKSSE01. The sequence continues at coordinate 9,977 of JAKSSE010000026.1, read as the reverse complement.
AAATCTCAATGCATCAGAAATGATTACGAACATCTTATTGTCTTTACCGAGCAACTTTGCCCTATAAAAATCAGCTTGTTCAGGAACTTCCAAAATCTTACCATATTCTTTTAATTCCTGAGCACAAGTATCTGACCAATTTGCACCTAGTTCAGCCAAGAACCAGTTGCTGTACAGGTTTTCAACAAAGTCTTTTACCCCTTTAGCCAGATCTTGAAGACCAGGATTATAATCTTTCAACACCTCTGAATAATATGTATAGAAGCTACGATAATATCCATCCATCATATAATAATCTTTGGTATAAGCTTCCCATACATTTTTAGCAAAAGCCGCATGAAATCCTGCGCCGTGATTTTTCTGGAAAATATGCATATTAGCAACTTGTTGCAAAGCATTATAGTAATATTCGAACTTATCATACCAGCAGCATAGCTTTCTGCTTTCTACCGCCTTATTTATAAGCTCTACGTTAACTATATTATTGCTAATATCAGTCATCAATTTTTCCAATATAACCGTATGAGCACATGGGAAAATTTCTGTATCTAATATTTCATTAACATGTAAACCAGCTAAAACTTTTCTTAGGCTAAGCTGTTCTTCAAGCGTACATGCCGCAATAAACATCTTTTCTGCACTGCCGGTGTCTTTAATCCATTCTACCGCGAGGTCATAACAAAAAGCCTGATGCTGTTCAGATAAAAATGCTTTGTAAGCTGATAATCTTTCGACTGGTATTGTTCTAGTCAAAGCAGTCAGCATAATATGAATGAACAATCTTCTTAAATCAGGATTCTCTTCATCATAACCAGCACCTCTTTTAGCCATTTCCCAAAACACTTGGTTAGCACCATAGTTTTCAAGAGCCTGATACAATGCATTTGTCTGATTATCCAAACCATTTAAAAGAACCGCTTTCAAAATATCATTTGGACTTGGCTTCTTTAAGCCACAAATAACACCCATAACAGCAAGATGAAGCTGAGAGGCTTTTTGAGGGAATACTAGTTGCGAAGCAAGCTTGCTTCTTCGTTCCTTTGCGTTAAAGAACTTATTATACTGTTTTACAGTTCTACGCATTTCAGAATTCGTTGGAAGCCCCATTTCATCCATCCATATAGATATAAGGTCTGCACGAAAATGCTCTCCGTATAGTTCCATATCCAACAGCCAGTTTTCTTCATCGTTTTTATATCCAAAAGGAACATAAATCAGGTAACTGTTTTCAATATCGTCAACATTTAATAATTTCTTTACAGCAAAGCTATTATGCCCGTTAAGAGCTACTATTTTAGCATTACTTAAGGTTATAGAATCAAGCTTATCTTGAAACTCTTTATCCTCATCATACCAAAATATTATTCTGCGCTTATAAAAAGCCGGCAAAGGCTCTGAAAATCTTCTATTAAGATCTTGTACAACTTTTTCTAAATCCATCTTTAAATTTCCAATCTTTTAACACGACTTACAGAGCCGTTTATAATTCCATAGTTATTTCTAAACTTGGCTACAATATCTTTGGCTGCCGTATTTTTATAATCAATACGTAACATAATCTTTTTCTCAAACAACACCGATAACACGGTATCATCGCCTATAACAGCATGAACAATAACTTTAGAAACCGGCAGCATCGCCATAATATCTTTGGCTACTCTTATGGTCGTACCACAAACAAGTTCTTCCAGCTTAGGATCATTTATACCACGAGGCAATAAATCTTCCACTATAGCATTAAACTCGACTTCCATATAGCTTGATTTGTCTGTGCCAAACTCAAAATCACAACCATACAACAACAAATCATCGACCGGTCTCAGTTCTTCAATCGTATCAAGATAAGCATCAATATCGCCTGCCAGCACCTTGTTGGCAACTTTTTTGCAGTATTTCCATACAGCTTCATCCATTAAAAGTTCATCCGCATCAGCACCGGCAGCAATCTCAGTCCATTCTATTATATCGTCACTGCCAGTATATATACTTTTAATACTTTCAGCATCGATGTAATTATTAGCTTTCCTTGTTGGTCTTGCAACATTTTCGCTGGACTTTGGACTATCGCTAGGCGTAGTTGGTATAGTCTCTGCAGCCGAAACAGTTCTCTCTACCTGAGGATTTCTATCATTTATATTATCTGCTCTAGTATTTCCTTGGCTTTGCGTAGAAGCCGCACTGCTTCTTTGCTGATTAGGTCTGGAGGTTTCCGTCCAGGAAAGCCCTGTTCCAGGCAGTCCAACCGTTGTAGTTACTCTGCCATCAGTATGATACGTCTTCCTAAATCCAGGAACACCGACGCTTAAGCTAGGACCTGTCTTCCCGATATTTATTTTTACCCCTGGAAATATTGTTATACTTTTCCTGAAACGTAACGCCATATTATCACCTATTCCTGATTAATATTACAGATTTGTCATCTTCAGAACCATTAGCCTCGGCCATCTCAACCATTTCTTTTAAAATATCAGCATCTGATTTTTTACTGTTCAGCAACGATTCCATCGTATCGATATCTAAAAATTCATGTATACCGTCAGATGTAAACAAAATAGTAATCGGCAATGCAGATTCAAAGACTTTCTTGATGACTAGATTCTCTGCATAGCTGGCAAGCCCTCCGCCAAGGCATGACCTTATAACATTTCTGTTACAATTTTCAGCCGCTTCGAGATTTCCCGTATTTAAAAGCCATCTGTACAAAGTCTGGTCTTCCGTTATCTGTTTAAGATACTCACCTTGAAGTATATATAATCTGGTATTCCCTGCATGAACAAGAAAACAATTTTCTTCAGAAAAGACCAAGCCTGTAATAGTAGTAGCCATATTAGGAGTTCCAACATCTTTGCCATATCTTAACAGTTCAGAATTAAGTTCTTTGAAAAACACTTTTAATTCTTGCTCGGATTTTAGATTATCTATATTACTTGACAATTTTTTAAGGACAAAACGGCTTGCATCGCGCCCACCAGCAGCACCACCAACTCCATCGGCTACGGCAATACAATTAATACCTTCACACTGATACTCAACCGCTTCTTCACTTATGATTTGTCTACCTACAACAACGGTGTCCTCTGATTTCTCTTTGTTTTTACCTTTAGCAACGCAAACGCTAATCTTCATAAGAATTATCTTTATCCTCTAATGAACATTCTAACGAATAAGGCATAACATCTGCATTTATGTCATTAATAGTAACTTTCTTATTCGCAAACGCTTCATTATCAAACAGGTATCTAGATAACGGATTGATAAACAAGCTTTCTACTATGTTGCCTATACCACGACCACCGTTATCCAGGTTGTTCATTGCTTTATCTCTCAGAACATTCATCGCTTTATCGGTTACAATAACCTTAATATTCTTCTCAGCTTGAAGGTTTTTAACAATTTTATCAATTTGAGCCGCCAAAATCTTCTCAGCCGCCTCTTCTCTGATAAAATCAAATACCACAACGTTTTCACCAATACGGTTCAATATCTCAGGTCTACCAAGCTGCAGCTTAAAGTAATCTTCAATCCCCTGTCTAACATTTTTCTGTACTTCTTCATAGGACATCGAAGAATTTACCTTCTGCACACGCTCGCCGTTATTATTCATACCATAAATACCAAGATTACTGGTAAAAATTATAATGGTCTCTGAAAAATAAACTGTATTTCCTTGTCCATCTGTCATACGTCCATCTTCAAGTATCTGCAAGAACTTATCTAGTATAGAAGGATGAGCCTTCTCTATTTCATCAAATAACAAAATAGAAAATGGATTATTCTTTACTGCGTTAGTAAGCTGACCGCCAGCCTCGTAACCCACATAGCCCGGAGGCGCACCAAGCAATTTCTGATCGCTGTGAGATTGCCCATATTCACTCATATCAAAGCGTATACAGCTACGCTCATCACCGAACAGCTTCTCTGCTAAAGTCTTTGCCAGTTCTGTTTTACCGGTACCGGTAGGACCAGCAAAAAACAGCACTCCTTTCGGCTTTGTACCAGATGATGATTGCAGGCCAGACATACCTGTCATTGCACGCTTGATAACGTCTAATGTTTTAGTAATAGCGATGTCTTGACCCTTTACTCTTTTCTGAAAATCTGTATGTGCGTTCTTCATTTCTTCATAAGAAATGGCATTCCAGGGATTCTCTTTTATGCCAAACTTATAAAGGTCAATGACATCACACATTTTCTTAATATGTATACGTTGGTTCTTTGAAAGCTTTCTCAGCCCGTTCAGCTCTGTAAATGAAAAACCTTCGGTTATACCAACAAATTTGTCTCTAATCTTTTCTAATTCTTCTGGATGCTCGTCAAAATAATCTTTTTCATCAACATAAATATCAGAAGCAAAGAAACTTGGGAAATTCTCTCCTTTTACCAGCTGCTCACGTTCTTCTTTTGACGGAGTTCTAAGCATAATGGTCTTAACATTAGGATTATCCAGGTAGAACCATGCCGGAATATCATTAACCTTATTAGCTAATACTATCAACAAATTTTTTAGAATGCCTTTACCCTTTACACGCACATCTTTTGCTTCCATCGATGCCTGCATAAGAATAGTATAGCTATCTATTTCTGACTGTTCCATATTGGTCGGAGAAGATATGTATCTAGAAGCAAAATCCATTATAACAACCGTAGGAACCTTGTTTTGGGAAAGAGCGGTCTGAACATGGGCAGATGCAGCTATATTACGACCACGGAACTCTGCTCTTATACGTCCGTTTTCAACCTGAGCCCCTATAGTATCTGCGAATTTTTCTACATAGCCTGCCTCACAGCTGTTATAGAATCCACGGATTCCATCATAAAATATAATATTCTCATAGCCGTTATCCTTAAAGTAGAAGTGAAGATAATCAACCAGTTTTACTATACTTCCTTTTGGGGTGCTACCTTCCACAGGATATTGATACCTATCCAGTATATTCCCTTCCAATATAATAACCGGCTTAATCTTATCAAAAATCTCTAGTTCACGATGCCATTTTGGAATGAAGTCACTCATATTATACTAATCCTTTCTCCAGCAGTATGCTGTCAAGCTCCTTTTCATATCCAGGTCTATGGATTCCTACAGAAACGACGCCGTCCTGCATGTTAAAGTTCTGTATTTCATTGGTCAATCCGCAAAGATATTCTTTGTAAATATTCTCAAGGCTCTTATTTAAAATTATTATATTCTGATTATCCGAGCCTTTCATCGGTGTAGCATTATTCTGCTCCTCGATATATCTCCCATCTATTATTACAGCGGTATCCGCTACTATGTCAGAGTATTTAGAGCTTATTGTTGCATAGTCATATCCAGTATATACCAGAATATCTTCTGTATATGTCTTAAGCACCGGCAAAAGTTCTCTCAAAGCCTCAGGCTGTTCAAAGGGATCGCCACCGGTGAGAGTAAAACCATCCACTTTGTGTTCTGCCGCTATCCTTGAAATCAGTTCCGATATTACTTTTACAGATGTCTTATATCTGTCACTGAAATCCCAAAGTTCCGGATTACTACAGCCTTTGCAATGATGTTTACATCCCGCAAACCATATTCCAATCCGATTACCGGGCCCCAAAACCTTCACAGGATAGAGAATTCTAGCTATATACATGACCCAATCCTTACTACAAAATATGCAGCCTGCTCTTGCCTCTTCCCGTTTATCTCATTTCCACCAAATCCGATTATATCTCCATCATGTAGCTCTTTCGTGCTATTCTGCGGAACCATCTCATTATTAACATAACTATGATTCGTTGCACCGCAGTCTTTTAGAAACAGTTTACCTTCTTCAACAATCAGTTCTGCATGTCTACGGCTAACATAGGCCTTGCCCGAAAGATATTCTTTCATCATATTTTCTCTACCGATAATAGAATTACACTCAGTCAACTCCATAGTATACGCACCGTCAATTGATGCCATAACATAATGGGTTGTTTCATCATTAGAGGCAACCAGGTCATCAGTTGGAACAACATCTGAAATATCCTCTCCGCATTGCCTACATTTACGAGCGTTAACCGGATTTTTTTCTCCGCATTCTTCACATACCCTAACCTTAACAGTAGCAGTATTATTATCAGCTTGAGAAGGCTGTTTCTTTATTTCATCCTCATCCGTAACTGGAACGTCTGACAAATCCATCTCGCAGTCAAGACACTCAAGCATGCTTGTAGGATTTCTTTTGCCGCACTCTGGACAGATTTTAAATTTAGCCATTTATTTTACAACTCCTTGCGTAAAGCAGTATGCTCTCTCTGCTGCTTTTTGCTAGTACTAACATCAAAGGTTGCGACCTTTTCCGTCATTGAATAGTCTTCCATATTAATAATCTGAGCATATTCCTCGTCAGGAGGAAGCACAGAAATTTTGGTTGTTATAACGCCCTTTTCCTTTAAGCGTCTTTCCAGTTCTGCATAGGCATCACAAAAAGTTACCATAGAATCGACTAAAGCAACGCTTTCTGCATTACTAGGTGCCCTATCTTCATTATCTAAACCGCCAAGTTCCATCGAAATCTGACCGTTTCCTGCATAAGTAACATCTACAGCAGTGCCTTCGTCAAACAAGAAAAGTTCATGCCTCAGTTTCCTGCCATTTTTCTTAGTTACTTCCCTATTTCCTATAACATTATATCCCATTTCATGCATGGCTTCGTCAATGCACTGAGAAATATATTCCTGTTCGTTACGTTTAACAGATGCGTTTTTAAGTTCTTCTATCTTTTTCTCCAATATAGAAATGGCAACTTCTGTAAACTCTACCGGTTCAGCAGCTACACCAAGTTCGGCCGATACCATCTCGTACTGAGCCTTTAAGATTTCATATTTTTCATAGTTTGCCGCGTACATGCTATTATAAGCATTACATTCCTTTACCAAAGGTCTGACAGACATTGAGTAATAGTTATCAATAAAATCAACATTCTCTTTGATGCTATTACGTACCTGCTCAATTTTTGCAATCAGCTTCTTGGGAAGATGTGTAGAATCAATATTTTCTAGTTCTTGGATGGCCTTTGCCAGATTAGGATTCTCTTCAACTTCAATTTTTCTACCAACGCCTGCAAAAGACAGTCTGCCTGCGTTTTTCAGTACAGAATCTTGTTTCTTCTTGATTTCTTCTTTCACTTGGTTAGAAATTTCAGAGACCTCACCGATTTTTTTTATAAGATTATCATAAATAGGTCTCAGCTTTTCTGCCTGTTCATCCATAAGTGCTATATCTTCCGAGTCTCCAGAAAGAGATATAGAGCCTATTACGTTCATAGCGTCATTACGTAGCTGTTGTAGTTTTCTAACCTCTTCATTAATCCCAGAGAACCGCTGCATAGTAGACACCATGTTATCTATTTCGCTTACCGTAGTACGTACCTTGTCAATTCTGGAATTTAATCTGCCACGAGAAGCCATGATTTTTAATTGTCTCTCAACTTCTTCCTGAATCCTTCTAAGCTGTTCGGGAGTCAATGTATATCCTCCGGTTTTAGGTCCACTCATTAAAAATCATCCTCCCCATCCAAGATACTAACGTTACCTTTCCACGCGTCTAGTTCAGGTTTCTTACCCAGCATCAAAAGCCAAGCCTCAAATTGTGGGTCTAATACGCCTTCACGCTCAACCAGTTTATGACAAAACGGTTGAAGCTTTTCAAACGAGTCCGACTGTAGCTCACGCATATATTCGGTAAGTTCACCTATAGTTCTAAATGTCTTATCCTCAATTTTCAACAGTCTCTGACCTGAAAGCATAAAAGCAAGAGTATATAAGGTCAACAATTGCTGTCTCCCGTCATTTCTGCTTTCAGAATACATTTGCTCACAAGTAGCAATGCTTACTCGCTGTTCTTCGCTTTCTACACCCATTATATCGAGATACTGTGACAGCAGACCTTCGGATAACATTTCACCTGCAGTTACAGGTATATCCATTTGCTTGCCCACCAAAGCTTCTAGCAAAGAGCGACCAAGATCTTGAAGAGTATTAAAAACGTATCCTTTCCAGAATATTTTATCTATCTGCTTATCCAGCTGATACATCGTTCTCCATAGTATCAAATCATCCTGGTCTACAAACATTGAAGCTTCTTCACCAGCTTTTACACAAATCTCGTAGGCTTCTTCATCATAGAAACGGAAGTAATCAGCCAGATATCCTCTAAGCAGCACTTTTTTTGCTTCTTTCCAGTTGGATACCATAGCCTCAACTAATTCATGAACGTCTGTATATTCCTTTTCTAAAAATACAAACGGTTTAATGTCCTTATTTCCTATGCCTTCGCCAGGTAAAGTCTGTTTTTCACCTGCTAACCATTTATTAACTTCTTCGTAGCCCCAACGACGATTCGGATTATCCTTTTCCTTACGATTTGTAATATCTGGGTAAGTCAAAGCTTTGATTAAATCCTGTAATTCCTTAGGCATATCTCTAGGGATAGGTATCCTCTGAACTAGGCCGTATTGTTCCAGTTCCTCCTGGGTCATATTGCCATAAGGAAGCTTGCCGGTAAACAGTTCATAAAGCGTGATACCCAAAGAATAATAATCAGAGTCGATTAAGAATAGACTTCTGAAAGTTTCTGGAGCAGAATATATAGGAGTAAAACCAGTCTTAGTAACTATAACAGTACTTCCATCATCACGTGCTGAACTTATACCAAAATCAATAATAGCAACGCCCTTATTATCGTCCAGCACCATGATGTTAGCAGGTTTTAAGTCCTTATGTATAATTCCCTCTGTATGTAGCACCTTGAGGCCCTCGTTTAGAGATGGAATTATATAAGATTTCAGTTCCTCAAAGCTAAATTTTTTCCCTTGTAGGCTTCCGTTCTTATAGTATGGCTGGATTTCCACAGGATAGCCATTATATTCACCCGTAGCATATATACTTGCAACATATGGAGAATCAATTGCTTTCAGCTTATCTGATACTTCTTTTTTTATAGATACAGTACGACGATATACCTTAGCTATATACTTACTCTTTTCATAATCGCAAATATACAGATCGGCCTCTCCAGTTTCAACGTCAAGTTTTTCAAGTACTGAAAATTTATCACATAAAACAGTACCGAATGCAATGCTATTGATTTCATTTGCAAAAATATTAATAGCTGTAGCCGAAGCTTCAGGAAACAGCGCTGGCTGTTCTGTACTTTTAGCAGCATGAGGAATTTGTTCTGTATTTACAACAGTAACATTAGAACCAGAAACCTCGCTGTTAACGATAGTTGCATTAGGATTAATACTGGTATTAATTTGTGTTTTATTATCCATAATCAATCCTCCATCCAGCGAAGCATACCCATTTCTCTAAGAATTAGGCCTTCCGCTTTGAAATCATCAACTACTTCACTAATTATATTCTTATCTTTTAAAGATGTTAGCCTTGAATAGCCGAAAATCTGACCTATTATATTATTTAGCCTTGCTCTAGCTATACACTTTTCATCGCTCATTACGATCCTTACCGCTTCTTTGATTTCGGTTAAAGGAATATATCTCAGTTCTCGGTCAGGACTACCTAATTTAGAACAGCGGACAGTTTCACTTCTAGGCTCATCAATATATAGGATTTCATTAGACTGGACAATCTCCGTAGAAGCATAATTAGATATTATGTTATCAATATGATCAATCAACTCAGAATTGACATGAACATATCCTAAAATTGGAGCTATTCTTCTGCATAAAACCTCAAAATGAACTGGCTGTTCAATCCTAACCACATCAGTAATCAGATCCGCCAATGCATATGGATTCTTTAAATCAGAACAAATAACGTAGGAGTTACTATCAAACGCCCTATAGTAAGGCATTCCATATTCATTACGCTTAACATCAACGTCTACAGTTTCGTTTACAGATTCTTCTATTGGTTTTTGTTCAGGCAAAACCTCTTTTTCAGGAACAGCTTCAGGAAATTCCTCAATTCCTTGACTATTCTCTTGGGTTGCTTCATAGTCGAAC
>JAKSSE010000025.1 GCA_024403255.1 Lachnospiraceae bacterium | reverse complement strand
CCTGACGAGGGAGAAATATACGTAGATGGTTCTGCTCTTTCAGGTCTTGATACAAAATGGGTTCGTGAGAACTTTGGAATGGTTCTTCAGGATACCTGGATTATGGAGGGCAGTATCAGGGAGAATCTACTTTTTGGCAGAAGAGATATTTCTGACGAAGAGATGATTGATGCGGCAAAAGCATCAGGTGCTCATAGCTTCATTAGGAGATTGCCACACGGATATGATACGATATTAAAGTCGGGTGGAGAGGGTATTTCCCAAGGACAAAGACAGCTTTTGTGCATAACCAGAGTTATGCTAAATGTCCCTCCAATGCTTATTTTAGATGAGGCAACTTCTTCTATTGATACCAGAACGGAATTGAAAATACAGGCCGCTTTTGGTACTATGATGAGTGGTCGAACTACATTTATAGTTGCACATAGACTTTCTACAGTCAGAAGTGCAGATAAAATTCTTGTTATCAGGAATGGAAATGTTGTAGAGATTGGAAATCACGAAGAACTTTTAGCCCAGAAGGGCTTCTATTATGAGCTTCACACAGCTCAATACGAATAAGGGAGAAATCATGGCAAAGGACAAGAAATTAGTTGAGCAGATTACCTCTATGGATGAGGATTTTGCAAAATGGTACACCGACGTAGTTGTAAAAGCAGAGCTTATTGCATATTCATCAGTTAAAGGATGTATGATTATAAAGCCTGCAGGCTATGCTATCTGGGAAAATATTCAGGCAGAGCTTGATAAGAGATTTAAAGAGACTGGCGTAGAGAATGTATATATGCCAATGTTTATTCCAGAGAGCCTTCTTCAGAGAGAAAAAGATCACGTAGAAGGATTTGCCCCAGAAGTTGCATGGGTAACTCAGGGTGGTCTTAATCCACTTCAGGAGAAGATGTGTGTACGTCCTACTTCTGAGACTTTGTTCTGTGATTTTTATAAAGATGAAGTTCAGTCATACAGAGATCTTCCAAAATGTTACAACCAGTGGTGCTCAGTAGTACGTTGGGAAAAGGAGACTCGTCCATTCCTTCGTTCCCGTGAGTTCTTATGGCAGGAAGGTCATACTGTTCATGCTACAGCAGAAGACGCAGAAGAAAGAACCATCCAGATGCTTAATCTTTATGCGGATTTCTGTGAGGAGTTTTTAGCAATCCCTGTAGTAAGAGGACAAAAAACTGAGAAAGAAAAGTTTGCCGGAGCTGAGAACACTTACACCATCGAGGCACTTATGCATGACGGTAAGGCACTTCAGTCTGGTACCAGCCACAACTTTGGTAATGGTTTTGCCAAGGCATTCGGCATTCAGTATACAGACAAGGAGAACAAACTCCAGTATGCATACCAGACTTCATGGGGTATGACCACCAGACTTATTGGTGCAATCATTATGGTTCATGGAGATAATTCAGGTCTTGTTCTTCCACCACGTGTTGCTCCTACTCAGGTTATGGTTATTCCTATCCAGCAGTTCAAGGATGGTGTTCTTGACAAGGCAAATGAGATTAAGGATGCATTAAAGAAGGCTGGCGTCAGAGTTAAACTTGATGATTCAGAAAAGAGTCCAGGATTTAAGTTCTCTGAGCAGGAAATGAGAGGTATTCCACTTCGTGTAGAAGTTGGTCCTAAGGATATCGAGAATGGCACCTGTGTAGTTGTTCGTCGTGACACCAGCGAAAAGATTACCATGTCAATTGACGAACTTGCTGATAAGTTACCAGGACTTCTTGAGACCATTCAGAGCGATATGTTCAATCGTCAGAAAGAGCGCCGTGATTCTAAGATTTATGATGCTCACAACTACGATGAATTTAAAGATATTGTAGAAAATAAACCAGGCTTCATCCGCGGTATGTGGTGTGAAGATAAAGAGTGCGAGGTTAAGATTAAAGAGGATACATCAGCTACATCGCGTTGTATGCCATTTAATGATAAGGAGCAGATTTCCGATGTTTGTGTATGCTGTGGAAAGCCTGCTAAGAAGCTCGTATACTGGGGCAAAGCGTACTAAAATTTCTAAATGAATAATATAAAGATTCCGGCAGATGCCACCCAAATTATAGAAAGACTTGAGAAGGCAGGGTTCGAAGCCTATGTCGTGGGTGGTTGTGTCCGGGATTCTTTGTTGGGGAAGAATCCTCATGATTGGGACATTACCACCTCCGCACTTCCGGAGCAGGTAAAGTCCCTTTTTTCACATACGGTAGATACCGGTCTTAAACATGGTACAGTCACAGTTCTTTTGGAAAAAGAACCTTTTGAGGTTACTACTTACAGAATAGATGGCGAGTATGATGATGGAAGGCATCCTAATCAGGTTGAGTTTACTCTTTCGCTTGAGGAGGATTTAAAGCGCAGAGATTTTACAATAAATGCCATGGCGTACAATCCGCAAAGAGGACTTGTGGATCTTTTTGGCGGAATAGAGGATCTTGAAAAAGGAATTATAAAATGCGTTGGTAATCCAGTGGAAAGATTTTCAGAGGATGCTCTTCGCATGATGAGAGCTGTTCGTTTCGCGGCACAGCTTGGGTTTGAAATTGAAGCAAATACAAAGAATGCTATAAAGGATTTGGCACCTACTCTTAAGGTGGTATCTGCAGAAAGAATAAGAGAAGAGTTATGTAAACTTCTGGTTAGTGACAGGCCTAAAGATATTGTTACATTGTATGAGCTTGGTCTTACAAAAGTTTTTCTGCCAGAGTTTGATGTGATGATGGAGTGTGAGCAGAACACTCCACACCATATGTACACTGTTGGAAGACATTCTGTTGAAGGAATGGCGCTTGCTCCAAATGATTTAAATCTCAGACTTGTAATGCTTCTTCATGATATTGCGAAGCCTGAAGTAAAGAAAACTGATGAAAACGGTAGGGATCATTTTTTGGATCATCCGGTAGTTGGAGCAGATAGAACAAAGGAAATATTAAGGCGACTTCGTTTTGATAACGAGACTATTAGAATAGTGACAAGATATGTTAGGTATCACGATGAAAGACCGAGACTTACAAAAGAGTCAATAAGAAAAGCTATTGTGAGAATTGGTCCTGATATGTTTCCTGATTTCTTTGTGGTGCAGAGAGCCGACATTGGAGCTCAAAGTACCTACAACAGAGAAGAAAAAGAGAGCAATATAAAAAAATTTGAGCAGCTTTATAACGAGATTATAAAAGAGGGAGAGTGTCTTTCTATTCGCGATATGGAGATTAACGGTAGAGACCTTATCGATATGGGTATGAAACCAGGCCCCAAGCTGGGAGACGTTTTGGACGAACTGTTTGAAGAAGTGGTCGAAGATCCTAAAAAGAATAATAAAGAATATCTGTTTAAAAAAGCGAAGACCCTTGCCAATCTTTGCCTTGTGGTAGTCACGGCGTTTGCCCTGCTTTCAGGATGCGGAAAGAAAAATCCTGGAGCTAATATTGCCAAAGCTCCTATGACAAATGGTGGGGTCGTTTCGGAAGAAACAAAAGAAGACAGTTCAACAGATCTATACGTTGTAAAGGAACTCGATACCATAAAGCAATCGCTTAGTGTTGTCTCTCTTCAGTCTGGAAACGAACTTCGCTTTGATTACAAAACGGGAACAGAATTTTTTGACCAGTACGGAAATTATGCAGTCTGGAGTAAATTTATTCCAGGAACAATAGTTACTCTGGGCGAGGTCAAAACTGATTCGACTGTAAGTAAAGTATCCATGTACGGTAACACTTTCAGATTCGATAACATTACAAACTATGTTATAGATAACAATGGAAATTTAATTAGTTTTGGCGATGAGAAGTTTCTGTTTGATTCCAAGATGGCGGTTTTGTCTGGTGATGAGATAGTTGGTCCTGATGCCATTAAAGAAGGGGACATACTTAGCATTATTGGAGAGGGTAAGGATGCTTACTGTATAGTAATATCTGAATCCTGTGGAACGTTAAAACTGACAAATACCAGTAAGTTTGATGGATCTATTATTGATATAGGTGGTAAGGTTTTTGCGGAGATTTCCAGAAACCTGGAGCTTGATGTACCTGAGGGTACGTATACAGTGACAGTAGCTAATGATGGCTATGGTGGTGAGTGTGAGGTTACCATTGCAAGAAATGAGCAGACGGTTGTTGATCTTTCACAGCTTGAAGGAGAAGGCCCTAAAACCTGCCAGCTCAGATTTAATGTTGGAACAGCGGATTGCCAGATTTATCTTGATGGCAAGAAGGTTTTAAATAATACAACCGAAGAGGTTAAGTATGGAACACATACACTTGTTGTTTCGGCAGCAGGGTATGATACATGGAAAAAGTATCTTGTTGTAAATTCTAAAACTGCGACTATCGATATAGGTCTTACTGAAACTCAGGAAACAAATGAGAACACAACGCAGACTGTAACGGATGAGACAATAAATAATAATAACCAGACAACGGGAACTATTCACAATCAGGCAGATACAACTACCTCGCAGTTAGCGGGTGCATTGGCAGGAAGTTTGGCAAACAGTACGACTACAAATGGGACGACTAGTCAGGATACAACTGGCTCAGATTTGGAGTATTACTCAACTTTATCCAACATAATTACCAATTTGCTTGAATAAAGTTCTGCAAAATGTCCAAAAAAACGGCACAAAAGTCCCAAAAGTCAATGATTTTCTTGACATTGGAGCGTAAAACCATTATAAAAGTAAGGTAGGTTAAATCGGAGTGGATTTGATCTAAGAAACAGATTTTCCATAGGAGGAATTAAACAATGAATAAGGCAGAATTAGTAGCAGCTATCGCTGAGAAGACTGGTCTTTCAAAGAAGGATGCTGAGGCAGCAGTTAAGGCATTTGTAGACGTAGTATCAGAAGAGCTCGTTAAGGGCGGCAAGGTTCAGCTTGTAGGCTTTGGTACCTTCGAGGTAGCTAGCCGTTCAGCACGTACCGGACGTAACCCACAGACTGGCAAGGAGATGAAGATTAAGGCTTCTAAGGCTCCTAAGTTCAAGGCTGGTAAGGCTCTTAAGGACGCTGTAAACAAGTAATTCGGTTCTGGATTAATTGTTAAGGGCTCGGGTACTACCCGAGCCCTTTATGTTTTAGGAGAAAAAATGAGATTAGATAAGTATTTAAAAGTATCTCGTCTTATAAAAAGACGAACAGTTGCTCAGGAGGCGTGTGAGGCTGGAAGAGTAAGTGTTAATGGCAAAGTTGCCAAGCCATCTACAACAGTTAAGGTGGGCGATCAGATTGAAATAGTATTTGGAAACAAGACTGTAAAAGTTGAGATTCTTGATATTCAGGATACAACAAAAAAGGATGAGGCTAAGGAACTGTTCAAATACATCTAAAGTACTATGAAGATTTTGGTCCAAATTAGCCGATATAGGTTATGATTAAAAGGACCCGGCTCCCGCGTTATAGCGGGCAGGGTCTATCTAAGATAAACAGACTCATATGCGCAATGGATTGCGGGGGAACTTATGAGAAAAAGAGACAGTAAAAAATTAGGGCGTACTTGCGCCACAATTATAGTTGTAGGCGTTTTTGTGATTTTGGGATTTCAGATGTGGCGCCTCAAGGATAAGAATGATGAGTACTCTGCAAAAGTTGAGGAGCTTACAGTCAGACTTGAGGAAGAACAAAGACGTGCTTCAGAGCTTGAGGATTATGAAGTATATGTAAATTCCGATGCCTACATAGAAGATACAGCTAAAACTAAACTTGGAATGCTTTATGATGATGAAATAGTATTCCGCGAAGATTAAAAGTTTTGATATAATAAAAGGAGCCAGAAGGCTCCTTTTTTATTATGACGAATTTATATACAGATTTTTTAAACTATATACGTGAAAAAGATTTAATACATCAGGGAGAAAGAGTTCTTGCTGCGCTTTCGGGCGGTTCGGATTCGGTGTGTCTGCTATTGCTTTTAAATAATGCAAAGCAGGAAATTGGATTCGAGCTTTCAGCCATGTACATCGATCATATGATTCGTGGTGAGGTTAGTGCAAAAGATGGCGAGTTTGCAAAGGAACTTTGCGCAAAGCTTAATATACCATTTTATACAGAGAAAAAAGATGTTCCTGGGTTTGTTAAAAAGAGTGGTCAGTCGGTAGAAGAGGCTGCACGCAACTTAAGGTATGAAGCTCTTAGGAATAAAGCTCATGATATTTCAGACAATACCCTGATTGCCGTTGCACATAACCTTAATGACCAGTGCGAAACAATCCTTTTCAGGATGGCAAGGGGGACTGGTCCAAAGGGAATGGCAGGGATGAGGCCAAAGGATAAAGATATTATCCGACCTATTCTTTTTGCAGAGAAGAAAAAAATACTGGATTATCTGAAGTCTAAAAATCAAAGCTATAGAACAGATGTAACAAATGAGGATGTTGCATATTCCAGAAACAGGATTAGAAAGAATATCATACCAGAGCTTTTGGAGTTAAACAGCGGTGCGCTTTTGCATATTGCCAAACTATCAGAACAGCTCGACGAAATGACATCAGATCTTGAGCTTAGAGCAGAAGAATATGTAAAGAAGAATGTATCGGATTTTAATTCCAGTTATTTGTTAAAAACGAAGAATCTCGAGACTGAATCGAATCTTTTTAAAACGGCAGTAATACGGGAGTTTGTGGTAAGTGCAAAAGAAAGCTTAAAAGACGTTACTGCTACTCACTATGAGGCTATAGTCGCCCTTATTGATAGTGAAACTGGAAAGTCGCTGGATCTTCCAGGTGGAACAAAGGTGTCGAAGACTTATGCGGGACTTTTGGTGAAATCGGACAGAAGTATGGACATTCCAAAAGGTATAAATGGACATATAAATATCAGCGTTTTTCCCTATGAAAAAGGGATGATGCTGCCGACAAAATCCTATACGAAATGGTTTGATTATGATAAGATAAATGGCGATGTTTCTTTAAGGACAAGGGGTAAAGGTGATGTAATAGTCATCCATCCGACCGGGCAAAAGAAGAAATTGAAAGATTGGTTTATCGATGAAAAGATTCCTCGTGATGTCCGTGATGAATTACCAGTTGTTGCAGCAGGAAACGATGTTCTTTGGATAGTAGGCCACAGAACATCAGAAGGTGCCAGAATAGATGAGTGCACAAAAAAGATTTTACAAATAGAATTTGTTCAAGACTAAGGAGGCAGTAATGAGCGAAAGAATCAAAGTTATGATACCAGAAGAAGATATCGACAAAAGAGTTAGAGCGATGGGCGCTGAAATCAGTCTTGACTATGGCAACGAGGGAGTTGTTCTTATCTGTATTCTTAAGGGTGCATCATTCTTTGCGTGTGAACTTGCTAAAAGAATTACTACTCCTGTAGCAATCGACTTTATGTCAGTATCAAGTTACGGAAGTGGTACAGTTTCTTCTGGCCGTGTTCGTATCATGAAAGATTTGGACGATGATATTGCTGGAAAGCACGTAATTGTAGTTGAGGATATTATCGATAGCGGACGTACTCTTTCTTACCTTAAAAAGGTTCTTGAAGAGAGAAACCCTGCAAGTGTTAAGCTTTGTACTCTTCTCGATAAGCCAGATCGCAGAGAGGTTTCTGTTGATGTTGACTACACTGGATTTACCATTGAAGACAAATTTGTAGTAGGTTATGGTCTTGATTATGCACAGAAGTACAGAAATCTTCCATACATCGGAGAAGTTGAGTTAGATTAATGAGAAGACGTGGATTTGGTGTATACCTGATTTTAATAATTATGTTTATATGGCTATGGTACAGCTGGACTGCAGCAAATGCCACAGTTAAAACAAGCTTAAGTCAGTTTTATACAACCTTAGAAAATGGAAATGTTGTAAGTGTTGATATCGTACAGAATGTTGAAGTGCCAACAGGTGCTTTAAAGGTAGTGTACAGTAGTGGTTCTACCGATGTCGTTTATGTTCCTGATATCAATCGTGCAATTGAGAGAATGGATGAGGCGGGTTTTAAGGCCTACACTATTGAGAACGTTCCTCAGAACGGATGGATGAAGGAGATTCTTCCTCTTATCATCTCTTTTGCAATAGTATTTGTTCTCTTTACAATCATGATGAACGCAGGCGCAGGAGGCGGCGTAGGCGGTGGTGGCACAAACGCCAAAATGATGAACTTTGGCAAGAGCCGTGCCCAGATGATTTCAAAAGACAATATAAAAGAGAAGTTTGATTCTGTTGCCGGCCTTCATGAAGAAAAAGAGGAGCTTGAGGAAATAGTCGATTTCCTTAAGAACCCCGCAAAGTTTACCAGTCTTGGTGCAAGAATCCCTAAGGGTATAATTTTAGTTGGCCCTCCAGGAACTGGTAAGACACTTCTTGCAAAAGCAATCGCTGGGGAAGCAGGCGTTCCATTTTTTTCTATATCAGGTTCTGATTTTGTTGAAATGTTTGTCGGTGTAGGTGCATCAAGAGTAAGAGATCTTTTTGCTGATGCTAAAAGAAATGCACCTTGCATTGTTTTTATTGATGAGATTGATGCAGTTGCAAGACGTCGTGGTACTGGTATGGGCGGTGGCCATGATGAAAGAGAGCAGACTCTTAATCAGATGCTCGTTGAAATGGACGGTTTTTCAGTTAATGAGGGAATAATCGTTCTTGCTGCTACCAACCGTGTAGATATTCTTGATCCTGCTATTATGCGACCAGGTCGTTTTGATAGAAAGGTGTATATCGGAAAGCCTGATGTTGGGGCAAGAGAGGAAATCCTTAAAGTGCATGCATCAAAGAAACCTCTTTCTGATGACGTTGATTTAGAGCAGATTGCACGAACAACAGCTGGATTTACAGGTGCGGATCTTGAGAATCTTCTTAATGAGGCGGCAATTAGAACTGCTCGTGATGACAGAAAATTTATCAGTTTTGATGATATAAAGAATTCTTTTGTAAAAGTTGGAATAGGTACAGAGAAAAAGAGCCGTATTATTTCTGATAAAGAAAAGAGAATTACAGCTTATCATGAAGCTGGACACGCTCTTTTGTTCCATCTGTTGCCGGAAGAAAGTTCTGTTTACTCTATCTCTATTATTCCTACGGGAGCTGGGGCAGCAGGTTACACTATGCCGCTTCCAGAAAAAGATGAGATGTTCCGTACAAAGAGCAGAATGTTGCAGGATATAGTTGTTTCGCTTGGTGGACGTGCTGCAGAGCAGATTATCTTTGGCGATGTTACAACCGGAGCTTCAGCAGATATAAAGAGTGCAACTGGAACGGCAAAAGCTATGATTACCAGCTATGGTATGAGTGAAGAACTTGGTCTTATCAATTATGAAAATGATGATGACGAGGTGTTCATTGGACGAGACCTTGCACATGCCAAGGGTTACTCAGAAGCAGTTGCTGCAAAGATTGATGCGGAAGTTAAGCGCATCATTGACGAGAGCTATCAGAAAGCGCTTCAGATGATAAACGAGAATATCGATGTACTTCATAGATGTGCAGAGAGACTTCTTGAAAAAGAAAAGATTGGAAAAGAGGAATTTGAGAGCCTTTTTGACATGTAGTAATAGTGCACAAAAAGAATACGTAGATATTAGTAAGTTTGTGCACACTTAAGTATTGAGGCGTGATATTATACTACTTGTAAACCCCCCAATACATTATATTGTTTTACTATCCCCATAGTAAAACACCTTCTCCTGAAAGACATCGCTGTAAAGCGGTGCCTTTTACTTTTTAGAGGGAATTTGGTAAAATTAAGCAGAACTTTGTAGTTTTGGAGGAAGATATGCGAAGCTTAGAAGAACTTAATCTTATACAGCAGTACGTAATGCAACAGCGTCCACCATTAAAAAGAGATGCGTTGTTTTCAGATGGTACTCCTGAATATAGAATACCAGCAGAACCAAATCCTGGAGATAAAGTAAAAATCAGATTTAGAACAGCAGCAAATAACGTTGATGCTGTAAAACTTCATACCCCAGATGTAACCTATCACATGGTTAGAAAAGAAACTCGTGGTCGTTTCGATTATTATGAGACAGAAATCGTTATTACCGACGAAGTAGTTGTTTATAACTTTGAGATTGAGACAGGTCTTTTTAGATGCTTTTATGACAGATATGGCGTTTCAAATGATTCGAGACCACAGTATTTCTTCAAAATAGTACCTGGCTTTTCTACTCCTGATTGGGCAAAGGGTGCTGTTATGTATCAGATTTTGGTCGATCGATTCTACAACGGCGACCAGACCAACGATGTTCTTACTGACGAGTATCATTATATTCGTTCACATAGCCGCAAGATGGATTCCTGGAATCAGCCAGCATCAGATTTTTCTGTTGCTGAATTCTACGGAGGAGATCTTGAGGGTGTACGAAAGAAGCTTGATTATCTTAAGGGCCTTGGAGTAGAGGTTATTTATTTCAATCCTCTTTTTGTTTCTCCATCAAACCATAAGTATGATATTCAGGATTATGATTATATTGATCCTCATTATGGAAAAATTGTGCATGATGAGGGAGAGCTTTTGGCAGAGGGAGTAACCGATAACAGAGAGGCTACAAGATATATAGATCGTGTAACCAATAAAGAAAATCTTGAAGCTTCCAATAAACTTTTCTGCGAAATAGTTGAAGAAATTCACGCACGCGGAATGAAGGTTATTTTGGATGGCGTTTTAAATCACTGTGGATCATACAATAAGTGGCTTGATAAAGAGAGAATTTACGAGGGCCGTGAAGGATATGAGAAGGGCGCATATATTGATGTGGATAGTCCTTATCATGATTTCTTCAGATTCCATATTGAAAATGATTTCCCATATAATAATTCGTATGATGGATGGTGGGGTCATGATACTCTTCCAAAGCTTAATTATGAGGGGTCAGAGAAACTTCACGATTATATTATGCATATTGCTGCAAAGTGGGTTTCAGCACCATTTAATGCAGACGGATGGAGACTTGATGTTGCAGCTGACCTGGGTCATAGTCCAGAGTATAACCATAAGTTCTGGAAAGAATTTAGAAAAGTTGTTAAGGAAGCTAATCCAAATGCAATCATTCTTTCTGAGCACTATGGAAGTGCCGAAGCTTGGCTTGGTGGTGACGAGTGGGATACTGTAATGAACTATGAGGCATTTATGGAGCCTGTTACATATTTCCTTACTGGTATGGAGAAGCACTCAGATGAGTATCATGGAGAGCTCCTAGATAACGAGACTGCATTCATGGGTGCTATGAAGCATAACATGACTCACTTTATGACTTCATCATTGTACTGTGCAATGAATCAGCTTTCAAACCATGACCACTCAAGATTCTTAACAAGAACAAACCATAAAGTTGGTCGTGTAGAGTATTTAGGGCAGCAGGCTGCAGAAGAAGATGTTAACTATGGCGTATTTAGAAATGCTATCCTGATGCAGATGACCTGGCCTGGTGCACCTACTCTTTACTATGGTGATGAAGCAGGTGTTTGTGGATTTACTGATCCTGACTGCCGACGCACATATCCTTGGGGAAGAGAAAATACAGATCTTATTGATTACTATCGAGATCTTATTGGTATTCATAAATATAGCTACACTTTGCGCTACGGTTCTTTCATGTTCCTTCCTTGCCGTCATAACCTTGTATGTTATGGACGTTTTACAAAGGAAGATCAGTACATTGTAATCGTTAACAACGGAGACCGTGACGAGGAAGTGGATATCCCAGTATGGGAAATTGAAGTTCCAAAGCATGCTATTCTTAAAATGAAGATGACCTGCTTTGAGGCTGGATATTCAACAATGCCAAAATATTATCGTACACATGGCGGAAGAATAAAGCTTACCATCAAGGGAAACAGCGGTCTTCTTCTCAAGCATGGTGAAGGATACGAAGAGCGTTACGCAGATAAGGTTTAGAATGTTTGATTATTTGATTGTTGGCTCGGGTTTATATGGAAGCGTTTTTGCTTATGAGGCAAAGAAAGCTGGTAAAGCCTGCCTTGTTGTTGAAAAGAGAAATCACATAGGTGGAAACATTTATACTGAAAAAATAGAAGGTATAGATGTACACAGATATGGAGCACATATTTTTCATACCTCAAATAAAGAGGTTTGGAGTTATGTAAACCAGCTTGCGGAATTCAACCACTATATTAATTCTCCAGTGGCAAATTATAATGGTGAAATTTATAATATGCCATTTAATATGAATACTTTTGCAAAAATGTGGGGTATATCTACTCCGGAAGAAGCTCTTTCTATCATTGAGGAGCAGCGAAAGGAAATAGAAGGCGAGCCTAAGAATCTTGAAGAACAGGCCATATCGCTAGTTGGCAGAGATATTTACGAGAAGCTTGTAAAAGGATACACAGAAAAGCAGTGGGGAAGAGATTGCAAGGAACTGCCTGCTTTCATCATAAAGAGATTGCCAGTAAGATTTATCTATGACAACAATTACTTTAATGATCCATATCAGGGAATTCCAAAGGATGGATACACAGCTATCATAGAAAAACTCCTTGATGGAATAGAAGTAAGGCTCAATTGTGATTTCCTTGAGAATAAGGATGAATTAAAAGCTCTTGCGAAGAAGGTAGTTTATACGGGGCCTATTGATGCTTACTTTGAATACAAGGAAGGCCCTCTTCAGTACAGGAGCGTCCGCTTTGAGACCAAGAAAATAAATAAGGAAAATTACCAGGGAAATGCGGTAGTTAATTATACTGACAGAGAAACCCCTTATACCAGAGTTATTGAGCACAAGCATTTTAACTTTGGAAAGCAGGAGAAGACAGTTGTATCCTGGGAATATTCCAGCGAATGGAAGCTTGGCGATGAGCCGTACTATCCAGTGAACGATGAAGGCAATTCAAAACTGTTTGCTAAATATGAGGCGTTGGCTGAAAAAGAAGAAAATGTAGTATTTGGCGGACGACTTGGTCAGTATAAATATTATGATATGGACAAAGTCATTGAAGAAGCATTAAAGCTTGCAAAAAAAGAATTATAAAATAAAAAATCCACAACCATTTGGCTGTGGATTTTTATTGTTGTTTTAGATTTAGCAGTAGCCATCAAGAAGCATTCCTGTGTATGCTGAGTTAGCATAAGGAGCTGCGAACGATTTGCCTGGATTTTTGTATGCTACAACAAGCTTATTAACGTAATTCATAGGATTTATGCTTGTGCGTCTTGCGAAAGCTTTTAATGAATCTTTGAAGTTGTTAAGCTTTTGGAAACTGTCTTCCTGACGGTCAGGATTTGATATTGCATCCTCGAGTTCTTCTTTATCAACGGTGATTTTTCCGTTATCTTCAATATAAAGACCGATAGAAAGAAGAGCTTCCTGCTGTTTATATGCAAGATTTGTAATCTCACGATATAAGGTGCCGGTGCCTTTCTGGTCTGCATACTTCTCGCCAACAGCAACCATGCCGTTGTAGGTTCCAATCATGTCCTGAAGATTGTCCTGAATCGCTTCTGTATTATCCTTAAATGAAATAGATACTAATTCATTAGGATTTGCATCACTGTTAAGACTTACTTCGAAAGTGTTGTTAATAGTGAAGTTGTTTGTAAGCGATGAATGCTCGTGGCCGTTTAAGGTGAACTGTGAGTTTGACGCTGGTTGAGAAATTCGATCAATACCCAGAGCCTTTATCTCGCCGTAGGATGTACCGGAACTAATCTTGAAGAGGTATTCTTCATCTTCGGTAAGACCAGTCTTAACTGAAGTAAGCTGCAAAGCACTTCTTCCGTTGTCGTGAAGAATAGAAGCAGATACTCCAACCTTTGCGGTATTAACTAAACGAGCAATCTTATGAATAATATCATCATTTGTGTCGCCTTCGTTTACATTAAATTGGAACTCAAATGAATTAGAATCGGTATCAAGGTCGAATGAATAGGAACCTTCCTTAAACATATGACCATCATCATCGAGGAAGTGGCCGGTGTTTATCTGAGGTTTGGCAAGAGCTTTAACCTGCATCTCGAAACCGTTGCTTGCACCACTCTGATTTTCATCATCGACGAAGTCTACAGTAACAATGTCTTCATTAGAAGAAGAGGCAACTTTCTTATTGAAAGTTTTTTCTATATCGCCAGATTCACCAGTAATAGACCCGATAACATTAGTAATGTGACGGGCGTTCTCCTTCATGTCAATTGCAAACTCAGCAGCATTGCTACCCTGGACGATTTTGTACAGGGGTGCTTCCTTGTTGGCCTTGACCATAGAATTATATACATTTCTTAATTCTGATTTCTTATGGGAATCCTGCTTAGATTGCACAGGATTACCGTACGTAGATAAATAATAATTGTACGCAGAATCAATTTTTGCCATTGCTACCCCTCCTTTCGTCCATGAAATTTGCAGAAGCGAAAAATCATCCCGATTTTTCTAAAACCCTCTGCATAGGGTATAAAAATCCATTTATTCAGTAACTACTATAACATGCTAAAGTCCATTTGTCACGGCTTTTTTCAAAAAAATTAGGAAAAAAGTCACAAAAATGTTTCTTCTATATAAATTATGTTATAATAACCTCAATACAGGTATCGTACGAAAGCAGTAGAATTCTTAACAATTTTTGGGAATTTTGTTGACTGTTGTAAATAATCGTGCTATAGTACTACGGCACGGACAAGGCGAAGGCCTTTTTTTTGTGTATAAAAAAGTCTTTACCTATTATAAAGAAAATGGAGGTGGAAGTTGTGCGCACAAAGATAACTTTAGCATGTACTGAATGCAAGCAGAGAAACTACGACACAACCAAAGAAAAGAAGACCCATCCAGACCGTATGGAGACCAAGAAGTATTGTCGTTTCTGTAAGAGACACACAATGCACAAGGAAACCAAGTAGGTTAAAGGAGTGCTTATGGAAAAAACCAAAGGCTCAAACAGGGTTGCAAACTGGTTCAAGGGTTTAAAAGTAGAGTTCAAGAAGGTTATTTGGCCTGATAACGCTACTCTTACTCGTCAGACAGTTGCAGTTGTAGTGACATCAATCATTGTAGGTCTTTTGATTGCAGTTATTGATGTAATCGTGCAGAATGGGGTTGATTTCCTTATTAACCTCAATTTCTAAGGAGGACAAGGATGGCAGAAGCAGAAGCACGCTGGTATGTTGCTCATACTTATTCAGGTTACGAGAATAAGGTTAAAGCCGATCTTGAAAAGACAATTGAAAATCGTCACTTAGAAGAACTCATCCAAGACGTTAGAGTTCCAGTGAAGACTGAGATTGAAATCAAGCCGGACGGAAGCCGTAAAACTGTAGAAAAGAAACTTTTCCCAGGTTACGTTCTTGTTAACATGATTATGACCAACGATACTTGGTATGTTGTTAGAAATACCCGTGGAGTCACAGGCTTTGTGGGTCCTGACGGAAAGCCGGTTCCTTTGTCTGAAAATGAAATGAGTAATTTAGGAATCGCATCAACCACAGAAGAAGTTAAGGTGGATTTCGAAGAGGGCGACACTGTAGTAGTTACCGTAGGTGTTTGGAAGGATACCGAAGGTGTTGTTAAGTCAATGAACTACGCTAAGTTGAGTGCAACCGTTATGGTTAACATTCTCGGAAGTGAAGTACCTGTAGAGAATATTCCATTCTTAGAATTAAGAAAAGTTGTTCAATAGCTACTAAACGCACATAACTAGTAGCAACACAAGGAGGAAGTTCCAATGGCAAAGAAAGTAGAAGGTTATATTAAGCTTCAGATTCCTGCCGGCAAGGCAACCCCGGCTCCACCGGTTGGTCCTGCTCTTGGTCAGCATGGTGTTAATATAGCCGAATTCACAAAACAGTTTAATGCAAAGACCGCTGATGCTGGTGATGTTATCATCCCTGTAGTAATCACCGTTTATGCAGACAGAAGCTTTAGCTTCATCACTAAGACCCCACCAGCACCTGTTCTTATCAAGAAGGCATGCAAGATCGCTAAGGCATCAGGCGTACCTAACAAGAACAAGGTAGCAAAGATCACTAAGGCACAGGTTGAAGAAATCGCTAAGACCAAGATGCCAGACCTCAATGCAGCATCACTTGAGTCTGCAATGAGCATGATCGCTGGTACTGCTCGCAGTATGGGCGTTGAAGTAGTAGACTAATATAGTATTCTTGGTGGAAGGGAGCCTCTCTCCCGTTAACACCACAGGAGGTAATTATGAAAAGAGGTAAGAAATACGTTGAGGCTGCAAAGCTCGTTGACCGTACAGTTAACTATGATGCAGCTGAGGCTGTAGCTCTTGTTAAGAAGACTGCAGCAGCTAAGTTTGACGAGACAATCGAAGCACATTACCGTACCGGTTGTGATGGTCGTCACGCAGAGCAGCAGATCCGTGGAGCAGTAGTTCTTCCACACGGAACTGGTAAGACTGTTCGCGTACTTGTTTTCGCAAAGGGCGAAAAGCTTGACGAGGCACAGAACGCAGGTGCAGATTTCGTTGGTGGCGAGGATCTTATTCCTAAGATCAACGATGGTTGGTTTGATTTCGATGTTGTAGTTGCAACTCCTGATATGATGGGCGTTGTTGGTCGTCTTGGTAAGGTTTTAGGACCTAAAGGTCTTATGCCAAACCCTAAGTCTGGTACCGTAACAATGGACGTTGCAAAGGCAATCGCTGATATTAAGGCTGGTAAGGTTGAGTATCGTTTGGATAAGTCAAACATCATCCATGTGCCAATTGGAAAAGCTTCTTTTACCGAGGAGCAGCTTAATGACAACTTCCAAGCTCTTACAGAAGCTATCATGAAAGCTAAGCCAGCAAGCCTTAAGGGTCAGTACATCAAGAGTCTTACTCTTGCATCTACTATGGGTCCTGGAGTTAAGGTTAACACTGCTAAACTTTCATAATACTTTCACTATAGAAAGTAATTGACAAAAACCTAATACAATGTTAAATTGTTTAGGCTGTCGTAAGACAGAATAAATGTTGCCGAAGACAGTAGGTGTCGCAAGACGTAACCGTAGTACCTACCGAGGACATTCAAGTACTTAACACGAATGCTCTCCGTTTTTGTGCAAACGGAGAGCTTTTTTCTTATAAAAGTACTCCTCAAGAGCAACGAAAATCTATAAAGGAGGAAAAATACGTGGCAAAGGTAGAAATTAAACAGCCTATCGTTGAAGAGATTTCTGAAGTAATCAAGGACGCAGCCAGTGTAGTACTCGTTGACTACCGCGGACTTACCGTTGCAGAAGATACTACTCTTCGTCGCCAGCTTCGTGAGGCAGGTGTTACCTATAAGGTATACAAGAACACCATGATGAAGCGTGCATTCGAAGGAACTGATTTTGCTCAGCTTGATGACCAGCTCGAAGGCCCAAGCGCAAT
Organism: Lachnospiraceae bacterium; assembly: GCA_024403255.1. Classification (GTDB taxonomy): domain Bacteria; phylum Bacillota; class Clostridia; order Lachnospirales; family Lachnospiraceae; genus JAKSSE01. The sequence continues at coordinate 4,738 of JAKSSE010000025.1, read as the reverse complement.
GGCAGTTTCAGTTGAGGATGCTACTGCTCCTGCTCGCGTGCTTGCGAAATTTGCAAAGACTGCACCAAACCTTGAGATCAAGGCCGGCGTTGTAGAAGGAACCTTCTATGATGCAAAGGGTATGCAGGCTATCGCAGCTGTACCTTCTAGAGATGAACTTCTCGCTAAGTTACTTGGTAGCATGAAGAGCCCAATCAGCAACTTCGCTCGCGTTCTTAATCAGATCGCAGAGAAAGGCGGCGCTTCAGAGTGCGAACCAGCTGAGGCTCCTGCAGAGGAAGCACCAGTAGCAGAAGAGGCTCCAGTAGCAGAAGAGGCTCCAGTAGAAGAGGCAGCACCAGCTGAGGCTCCTGCAGAGGAAGCTCCAGCAGCAGAATAATTAAAACTATTATCTAAATTTTTAGGAGGAAATTAAAATGGCAAAGATGACCACAGAAGAGTTTATCGCAGCTATCAAAGAGCTTTCAGTTCTTGAGCTTAGCGATCTCGTTAAGGCATGTGAAGAAGAGTTTGGCGTATCTGCAGCAGCAGGCGCAGTAGTTGTAGCAGCAGGCGGAGATGCAGCTGGTGCAGCAGAAGAGAAGGATGAGTTCGACGTAGAGCTTACCGAAGTTGGTGCTGAGAAGGTTAAGGTTATCAAGGTTGTTCGTGAGGCAACTGGACTTGGTCTTAAGGAAGCTAAAGACCTCGTTGATAACGCTCCTAAGGTACTTAAGGAAGCAGCTGACAAGGCTACTGCTGAGGCTATCAAGAAGTCACTTGAGGAAGTTGGCGCTAAGGTTACTCTTAAGTAATTCTTTTACCAAAAATTTTCAAAGAGAGGCGGCGAAAACCGTCTCTCTTTTTTTGCATTTTTTCAGCTGTAGTGATATAATGCATTAAAAGTGTATCTGCGCCCTTTTGCGCGCATTTTTACACAAATTTTATTTTAGAGGTAGTATATGGAACAGTATGTTATGAAGGGCGGAACCCCTCTTTGTGGAGAGGTCGAGATTAGTGGTGCTAAAAACGCTGCACTCGCTATTCTTGCAGCATCCATCATGACTGACGAGCCAGTTATAATCGATAATTTGCCAGATGTTAGAGACATCAATGTCTTGATTGAGGCAATGGAAACAATCGGTGTTGTTATCGAGAGACTGGACTTACATAAAGTTAAGATTAATGCAGGATGCATCACTTCCGTTCTTGTTGACTACGATTATATCAAGAAGATTAGAGCTTCATATTATCTTTTGGGAGCTCTTCTTGGAAAATATAGAAAAGCAAATGTAGCACTTCCAGGTGGCTGTGATATTGGAGCTCGTCCTATCGATTTACATATCAAAGGATTTAGAGCACTCAAGGCAGTCGTTGATATTGAGAATGGAATGGTAGTTTCCAGTGCTGAAAAGCTCGAGGGAACTCACATTTACATGGATAAGGTATCAGTTGGAGCTACCATCAATGTAATGATGGCCGCTGCTTTGGCAGAAGGAAAGACCATTATTGAAAATGCGGCTCGTGAGCCTCATGTTGTTGATGTTGCGAACTTCTTAAACAGTATGGGAGCAGGCATCCGTGGTGCAGGTACAGATGTAATCCGTATCACTGGTGTTGAGAAGCTTCACGGAACAGAATATTCTATCATCCCAGATCAGATTGAAGCAGGAACGTTTATGTTTGCTGCAGCAGTGACTGGTGGAGATGTTACAGTTAAAAACGTTATACCTAAACATCTTGAGGCGATTTCAGCAAAGCTTATTGAAGTGGGATGTCGCGTGCATGAGTATGACGATGCTGTTAGAGTAATAGCAGGTGAGAAGCTCACCCATACCCAGGTGACTACTCTTCCATATCCAGGATTTCCTACAGACATGCAGCCCCAGATGACAGTAGTTTTGGGTCTTGCAGAAGGAACATCCACAGTTACCGAGAGTATATTTGAAAACAGATTTAAGTATGTAAATGAGCTTGTCCGAATGGGGGGACAGGTTAAGGTTGAAGGCAATATTGCCATCATAAATGGTGTGTCAGGCTATACTGGTGCACAGATTTCAGCTCCAGATCTTCGCGCAGGTGCAGCTTTGGTTTTAGCTGGTCTTTCTGCTGAGGGTATTACTACCGTTGACGATATTAAATATATTCAGCGTGGTTATGAGCATTTTGAGGAAAAACTTAGGGGTATCGGCGCATCTATTGAGAAGGTAGACAGCGAAAAAGAAGCCAGAAAGTTTATTTTACAGGTTTCCTAGGGGGCATAATGAGAACAGTATCAGTTGATGATCTTAAAAGTGGAATGATTACAGCTAATCCTATCCTCACAAAAAGAGGGCAGGAGATTGCGGCAGCTGGAACAACACTTACCAATCAGCTTATTGCAAGACTTTCTTTCTACAAGATTGAGGTCGTAGATATTCAGGAAGAAAATGATACAGAAGAGCCAGCTCCTGTAGAGCAGCCGAAGGTTGAAGAAAAGCCTGTTGAAGCAGCTAAACCTACTTGGATTAGTGAGACAGAAACTCATTCTCAGAAAGTCAGAAAGAGTGATGAGTTCAGAACTTTCCAGATTGATTATGGTATTTTACTTGGAAAGCTCAAAGAGGATTTCGATGCCTTTATTGAGAATAAGAAAGAAATCGATTTAGATGAGCTTTATGAAGAGATAGGCGTTTTATATCATGGAAAAACCACTATTCAGGTTTTTGATATGATTCATAACATTCGTTCAGTTGATGATTCTACATATGCACACAGTGTAAATGTTGCACTTGTTTCAAGAATTATTGGAAAGTGGCTTAAGCTTTCAAAAGATGATTTAAAGGTTCTTGCTGTTGCTGGTCTTTTACATGACATAGGCAAGACTCAGATTCCTGATGAAGTATTAAATAAGCCTGGCAAACCTACCGATGAAGAGTTTGCACTTATCAAAAAGCATCCTAAGATGGGATACGATATTTTAAAGAAACATCAGGTTGATCCTCGTATCAGAAAGGTAGCTTTAATGCACCACGAAAGATGCGATGGCACTGGTTATCCTATGGAGCTTGAGGCGGAAGAGATTGATGATTTTGCTTCAATTGTGGCAATCGCAGATGTATACGATGCGATGACAGCGGCTCGTACTTATCGTCAGCCACTTTGCCCATTCGAGGTTATAGCAGCATTTGAGAAGGATGGTCTTCAGAAGTATAATCCTGGATTCATTCTTACTTTCCTTGAGAGAGTAGCTGCAACTTATCAGAATAACCGTATTATTCTCAATGATGGTAGAAGTGCAAACATTGTACTTTTAAATAAAAACCATATTTCAAAACCAATGGTTCAGCTTCAGGATGGAAGTTGTTTAGATCTTTCAAGAGAGCCTGGACTATTTATTAAATCAATACTCTAAGCTGTTTGACAGCCCTATAGCAGTAGGCTATAATGCTTTCGCTAGCTTAGCGTATAGAAAGAGGGAAAAATGAGCGATAAGAAAATACTTTTATCTCTTGATGAGAAAATAAAACTCGAGGAAGAGCTTGAACACAGAAAAGTTGTTGTAGCTCCTGAAATTTCAAAGAAAATTGGTGATGCACGTGCACAGGGTGACCTTTCAGAGAATGCTGAGTATGATTCAGCTATGGATGAGCAGGCTGAGAATGAAGGTCGTATCCTTGAAATTGAGCATATGCTTAAGAACTGCCAGGTTGTTACAGATGATGGTTCAAATCCTGGATCAATCAATCTTGGTAGCCGTGTAAAAGTTTTAAATGTAGAGAAAAAGGTCGAGATGGTATTTGATATTGTTGGTACCACCGAGGCTGATAGTATGAAGAAAAAGATTTCTAACGATTCTCCAATCGGCGGTGCTCTTATGGGCAAGGTAGCTGGTGAGACCGTTGTAGTTAATACTCCATTAGGTGAGACTGGATTCAAAATTCTTGAGGTTACAAAGACCCCTAAGGACGAAAAGTAAAATCAGTGCCGCCCGGTAAGGGCGGTTTTTTTAAGGAGAGAAAATGGCAGAGAATACAAACAAGAACGAGCAGGTACAGGACATAAATCAGCTTCTTAAGGTTCGTAGACAGAAGTTTGCAGACCTTCAGGCTGAGGGTAAGGATCCTTTTGTTATCACAAAGTATGATCAGACTCATCATACTGACGAGGTAAAAGAACAGTACATCGCTCTTGAGAAAGAAATCTTAGGTGACAGACAGCCGGTTAATACAGATGGTATGGATGAGGCTGCTGCAAGAGAAGCAGTAAATGCAGACTATAATGAGCGTCGTGAGATTATGGATGCTCATCCAATTAATGTTTCTATCGCTGGACGTATGATGTTCAAGCGTGTTATGGGTAAAGCGTCTTTTGCAAACATCCAGGATTTAAAGGGAAATATTCAGGTATATGTAGCTCGTGATTCTGTTGGCGAGGACATTTATACAACCTTTAAGAAATCCGATATCGGTGATATCTGGGGATTAAAGGGATATGCATTCAGAACCAAGACTGGTGAAGTTTCAATCCACGTTTCTGAGATGATTCTTCTTACAAAGTCTCTTCAGATTCTCCCAGAGAAGTTCCATGGACTTACTGATACCGATACAAGATATCGCCAGAGATATGTTGACCTTATCATGAATGCCGAGAGCAAGGATGTATTTGTTAAGCGTTCAATGATTCTTCGTGAAATCAGAACTTTCCTTGCAGGAAGAGATTTCATGGAAGTTGAGACTCCTACCTTGGTTTCAAATCCAGGTGGAGCTGCAGCAAGACC